>JAGLMD010000081.1 GCA_023140175.1 Nanobdellota archaeon
CTAGGTAAAAATCTCCTTTTTTTAAAATACCTTTTATAGTATACTTATCACCAAAATCAAAGATTCTATCATCTAAAAATTGTTCCACACGAATATAGATGCCATTATTATCCTGAATTGCAATATGTTCCATTGAACCAGCCATAATCACAACTCCCCTAAGTTCAATTTCTTGCCCTAGGTATAAGCCAGGATTCGACACTATTTTTTCTATTGTTAACTTCTGATTACTATCTAATTCACATCCAATAAGTATGAATAAGATCAAGATAGCAATTATTGTCAACCGAACCAATTTTTTTACTATCTCCATTTTTTTCGATAAAAAATATACCATATAATCCCAAAGATTGCAAAACCGCCAAAAAATAACCATCCAATTAATTTTCCAGTCATTTTAACTATATTATTATAATTCTATAAAAATTTATCTCATTTTCGGTTCGTTTTATAAATAATCCTCACTCAACAAAATCATCAAAGATTTTGTGAGTTGCGGCTTACTTCGTGTAACACAAGAAGCCGCCCCGCAATCCCAAAAAATCCCACTAAGAAAAAAATAATCCCTAACTCAACATCCAGAAACTCTTGTCAATCTCCATGTTTTCTGGAGATTATGTGCAATACAAACCAGATTAAACTCAGTCTTCACCATACTTGCCCATATTAGTCCTATTTTGAAGAAGAATTCTATTATGCTTATCATAGAAAACAATTAATGCTATTCTTTTTTCTTTCATATCATAAAAGTTTATTATGAATTATTTAAATAATTATCGAGGTGTTTTCTCTTCTCTGTGTTCCCATTCTTTAAGAAAATCATATATTTCTTTTCTTGAAAAGCCATTTGCCTCAAGATCTTTGATTATCTGTTTTTTTGGCTTTTTCTCCTGGAGGCTTTCCTCAGCGTATTCATAGCTTATTTCTGTCTCATGTTCAAGTTCTTCTTTTTTAGGAAGATTTATGAATCTTGTAGAGACAAGAAGGGAGATGAGGGTGGCTATAAAGACTGCAATCAAAATTAGGCTAACATTAGAGAACAAAGATGAAGAGTAACTAGAGAAATATGCTTTGCCTGATTTTTGAAGATCTGTTACTAGTAATATTAAAATGGCTTCAATAAATACCAATGCAACTAATATGTATAAAACGGTCTTCCTACCCATAGAATAATAGTTTAGTAAAGAATTATAAAAATTTATTCTTTCTTAGCAATGGTTTCAACATAACCACATTTGCCACATGTAAGGCGGTCTTTGTGTGCTGCAAGATATGAATCCTTTCCGCACTTTGGACACAATTTGTTTTTTCTTTCTAATTTATCTCCAGATACAGAATACATTTTATATCTATTGAACGGTTTCTTTTTCTTGGCTTCTTTTTTTGAGTCTTTCTTTGCTGCCATTTAAATCACTCTTTAGGTTTTTCTTTTTGTTCTGTTTTTTCTTTATTCTCTTCTGCTTTTTTCGGTTCTTCCTTTGGATCTTCTTCTTTAGGCTCTTCTTTTTTAGCTGGCTCTTCTTTCTTAACTTCTTCTTTTGGTGCTTCTGCTTTAGCTTCTGCTTTCTTAGGCTCTTCTTTTTTCTCAACAATCCTTTCTATTTTCTTAAGCTCTTCTTTGCTAAGATATTGATAAGCGAATACTTTTGCACTGGCATCCCCAAAGGATGTGTGTATTTTCTTTACAACAATCAAACCTTTTTCAATTTCCAGCACCTTAGATAGTTCTTGTTTAATCTCTTCTGTAGATGGTGTCTGCTTTTTATCAAATGATGCATATGCCTCTAATTCTATACGAGAGAGCAATATGTTTTCTTTCTTATTCTTAATTTCAATCTTCAAGAAAATCACCTTATTTTAATCGCGTATTCTCCTTTTACTTTTATGCCTACTTTATCTGCTATCTTTGATTTATTAGCATCGAGTATATTTAAACGACCTTGCCATGTTGCAGCTGTAGCATTTGCTTTACACACAGGACATTGGCTGCCTTCGTAAAAAAACCTGCAATTCTTACATACTTTCTTTTTTGCCATGTTTATTTCTTACCTTTCTTCTCTTTTTTTGGCTCTTTCTTTGGTTCTTCTTTTTCAGTTTTTGTTTTCTGGTCTTCATCTATCCATTCAAGCTTTCCTAAACCAGCTTGCCGCATAGTAAGACCTAGCTTAGGGTTTTGGACATCCTTGAATGAAACTGCGATTATTCTTGCATAACAACTATCATTTACTTTAATTGTGCGCCTTGATTCTTTTCCGCTTAATACCTTATCTTTTGAGAATGAGACAAAGTCATCCATTGTTTGGGAGATATGAATCATGCCATCTATTGGCCCGAGATTTATGAAAGCTCCAAAGTCAGCTATGTCTTTTATCTTGCCCAAAACAACTTCGTGCATCTCTGGCTTGTAGGTCAGCAACTTGAACTTTACCTTGTAATAAGGTGCACCATCACATGGAATTATAATGCCTTCACCTATTTCAGAGATATCTGACACATCTATAACTACGCCAAAATCCTTTGAAATATAGCCTTCAAACTTCTTTTTTACACGCTGAACAACTGCTTCCTCTACAGACAGGTCAAACATGCTTGGAGGCACCCTTATATGATCTGATAGTTCTGTCTTATAAAACATAGTTATATACCTCTAAATAGATATGTCAATGGGATAAAGGAGACATTTATAAAGCTTACGAAAGACTTAGTCATTACCTGATTTTCTGATATTGCATTTAATCAATGGTCCTCAAGCACATTTTCTGATCCTGAATCAAGTTACATATAGCAACATTCTTAGTTATCTTTGCTATTTTCCGGAAGCAGGTGTCTTTTGTGCAGTTATAAACAATTTTATCACAGAAACTGGTATCTTCTTTTTCTATAGCGATCTTAAGAAAACAATCATCCTTAGCATGATAACCCAGATTCTGACATTCTTTTTCCTGATTCAATTTGGAATAAACAGCAGAAAGACAAAAAGAGCTAAGGTTCAGCCTGTAGCATATGTTTGAATCATTCAGATTTAGCGCAATCTTGCTTATACATTCATCTCTATAGCCCTTATAAATTATTTTCTCGCAGCTTTCAACATCATTTATCTCCAAAGCTAATTCTCTAAAACAATTAGACCTTATATTATCATTCTGGATATCATCACAAATAGCCTTGCTCTTTTCTTGTTTTGCAATTCCGGAATAGCACATCCATTTATGAAACATCTGTGTTTCTCTGGTTGGCTCTGGACACAATGAAATATCGTTTAATGTTATGGCTGCTTTCCTTCTGCAGAAATTATTGTAAGCAAAATTATTTATTTCATCACAGATCTTAATATCTCCGGTAGCGCCTGCTACATTCATCAAGCACCTGTCCTTTAACTGCAGGCCTTCACATAATGCCTTATCTTTAACTGCGACTGCAACAGCCTCAAAGCAATCATCTTTTAAATCGGTTTTATCGCAAACTAGGCTGTCTTTAGTTAGATTGGCTAATTTCACATAGCATCTTCCCCTAAATCCCTTTTCTTTAATATACCCGCATATATTTGGGTCTTTCTTATCAATAGCCATAGCATTATAGCACTGCGAAGATCTCATGCCTAAACTCTTACAAAAAGAAATATCCTCATTTCCCTTATCAATACCTATTAAACAATTTTCCCTAAGCCTTTTTACCCCAATTTCATTACATAGTTCTGCATTCTTTGTTTCCAATGCAACATCAAGAATACATTTCTCTTTTAAGGGAGATACATAATTAACATTGGAAGTACAGCCTATAATGACTAAAATTGATAATAGTAAAAATAATCCCTTCATATAAAAAAAACGAATTTTATTATATTTAAATATAGCGAAAGAACCGAATAATCTATTAGATAGTCAATATATCCATATGGATTAGGTGACCGCTAAATATCTTTTTTGTCTCAAAACTATAATTTTTTTATTTAGCTCCCTTATCTTAGCTTTTAGGAGCTTATCCTGAGTTGCTATGATATAATCTTGTTTTTCAAGCAAGGATATTATCTCGTGGTCTACATCATTGTTGTTTGTCTCTGTTTTTATTTTTGATATTTTCTTCTTTCTAATCAATTCCAAAGCGAATTTAGCTGCTTGTTTTTGCTTTCCTGACTGCTTTTCTATTATATTATCCAATTCATCAATTGTCTTGTCTATTATATATAACCTATATTCATCTATTATTACCCTATCTATCTCTAAGAAGATGTCAACTTTTAATGTAAATGGAATCATTAAAAAGTTAGTGTCAAGTATGATTTTCTCCATGCTTTTATGGGAATTGTAAATAAGTTTTATATATATTTCCTTAATTACTATAATTATGAAAGAAGGAAAGAAGAAATGTCCTCTTCATCCTATAGGTATCTCCGAAGATCGAGAGATTGTTGATTGTGATAATCTGGATTTTCCATGGAAGCAGGATAAGAAGGGTTATTTCCTGGTCAAGATTGAAGATGGACAAATATGCTGCGGGTTTGTAAATAATGAACATAAAATGGTCGTTGAGTTTAGAGCTAGAGATGTTGATAAGATCATCAAAGAGATTGCTAAAAGGAAACTAGTTGACCTGGAACATATGGGATATATAGCTTCTGAGATGATGATTGCTAAGGATTGCCTTGAGAATAATAAGGGATATGTGCAGAGATAATTCAGCTTTCATGATTCTTAAATAAAAATAAGTTAATAATGAAAAATAGCGATAAAGAGATTCCCATCATTAAAAAAGCATGAGATGGAGAATACTTATCTGTTATGATTCCTATCAATAGAGAAAAAATTGCAAACATCATACTTTTAGATATCCCCTGTATAGACAATACAGTTGCCCTATGATGCGAGTCTGTATGCAGATTAATACCCTCCTGTAAAGAGATATCCCTAATACCGCATGTAAATGACATAACAGAGATAAAGATTAATGCAACAATTGGATCTACAAAATAAACTACGAGAAAACATAAACAGGAGATAAATAGCAGGGTTAAGAGCAGCTTCTTTTGCGAATATAATCTTGTAAAATAATGGCCGCTTATATAGCCTAAGCCGGCGCTCAGAAAGAACAATGAAACAGCAATTCCGACCCAATACTTTGGCAAAGAACTCCAGTCAAAATAAGGCTGCAATAAGAACCAGCTTAAGTGGCCTAAAGCTGCAAACATACCATAGTAAATAATCAGGTTTCTGACAGTTGGATGATTAATTGTGAAGCTTATAGCTTCTTTCAAATGCCTTAAATATTTTTTATCTTCAAGCTTTTTATGGATTGGCGGCTCTTTGAAAAAGAGAACAACAATAAATCCCAGAAAGAAAAATATTGCAGTGATGTAAAACATGGCCCTATAGCCTAAATGAATAGCTAAAAGCCCTCCGATTAATGCAATTCCGCCGAATATAAACATGGTCAGGGCCCTGCTTCTGCCAAAGAGCTTGCCATGCTCTTTTTCCCGATTGATTTCTTTCAGAGAGTCATATAAGAATGCTGAATCTGTTCCACTATACAATGCCCAGCTAAAGGCATATAGTATCTGAGCAACTAAAAATATCCAAATATTATTTCCAATGCCAAAAATAACAACCCCTACAGATGCAAATAAAAAAGATAAGGCCAGAGCGGTTTTTCTTCCATATAAATCAGCAAATGCTCCACTAGGCACTTCCAATAGCATAGTAAGTAGAATCCAGATAGTTTCAAGCAGCATTATTTGGGTCATTGAAAGGCCATTATCTATCAGGAATAAAACATAAATTGGGATGGTAAACTCTAATGCGCCAAAAAAGACCATCAGATAATATTTCCAGATATTAGAAGAGTAGCTAGGTTTCATCTCAATTTATCAAATATTTTCTTTGTCTTTACTGCATCTCCCATAGGATCAGGCGATTCATTTATCAGGGTTATATCTGCTTTTCTCTTTAATATTTCTTTAGCTAAAGGCATGATATCCTTTTCTTCTGTTATTATATGGTTTCTTTCACCTTTTTCTGTCCACACTATTCCGGAGAAATGAGCATGGATGTGCTTTAATGATTTTATCTGGTCGAAGATTTCTGCATAGTCAATCTTGCCCTGCTGCCTTGCTTTTTGATGCGCAAAATCTATTGTTATTTCACAGCCTGTTTCTTTTTTTAATTCTAAAAGCTCTGAGATTGAACCATATTGAGAGGGCTTGCCTGTTAATTCAGGAGAGATTGTTGTCTTCCAGTTGTTCTCTTTTATCTTGTCCATAATAAATGCTGTGTTTTCAGTTATTATTTCCTTTACTTTTTTGGGGTCTTGTTTCTGAAAAAAGCCTGAATGGTATACAACATGAGTTGCTTTGAGATAATGGGCTCTTTCGCAGCTGTCAAGAATCCTTTTTATAGATGCATTTATTTTTGCTTTTTCCAGGGAAGCAAGGTTTATGAAATAGGGAGCGTGAACTGATAATGATATGTTATTCTTCTTGGCCAGTTGGCCTATTATTTTTGCAACTTCATTTTTCATATGAACGCCATGAGTGAATTCCACCTCAAGTGCTGTCAATCCAAGTCTTGCAATCTCCTTAATGCCTTCATCATAGCCCAATCCGGCTGTGCCTCCCGGCCCTAATTTTATCATAGCATCAAACAACAAGAATGTTTATAAAAAGGTTTTTAAAAGAAATTGGTTAACAGTGTTGATAATGAATAAGATATTTAAAGAAGTGCTTAGCGAGATAAAGCCTTCAAAGGAAGAAGAGAAAGAAGTGCTTGATAAGATAGATAAGATAATAAAGAAAATAAGAAAAGCTATGCCTTATTGTAATGTAGTTCTTGGGGGGTCTGGAGAGAAAGGGACATGGCTTAGCAGGGCACATGATGCTGATATATTTGTCGGTTTTGCAAAAGGAAAATACAAAAGCGGGGAATTGGCTGATGTGGTGGAGAAGAAACTAAAGAAGATATTTAAGATTACAAGACTGCATGGCTCAAGAGATTACTTCCAGACAAGACAAGAAGGATATACTTTTGAGATTGTGCCGATCATAGATATAAGGAAAGCAGATGAAGCATTGAATATAACTGACATTTCGCCTTTGCATGCTAAGTGGGTGAAGAAGCATAGAAAATATGCTGATGAGATAAGGTTAGCGAAAAGATTCTTCAAAGCAGCAAAGATTTATGGTGCAGAATCATATATAAATGGTTTTTCCGGCTATATATGTGAAATAATTACTATCCATTATGGTGGGTTTGAAAATTTAGTAAAGGCTATCGCAAAATGGAAAGCCAAGGTTATTATTGATACAGAGAGATATCATAAAGGAAAGAAAGTGCTGTTTGAGATGGACAAAGCAAAAACAATGGGACCCTTGGTTATTATAGACCCTGTACAAAAGAGCAGGAATGCTGCTGCTGCTGTAAGCAATGAAAAGTTCGAGAAAATAGTGAAATATACCAAAGATTATCTCAAGAAACCCAGCAAGGATTTTTTTGATATTAAGGATATTGATATAAATGACTTAAAGAAGAAAGCCAAGAATAATGAGTTTTTTGTTTTTGAAGTAAAACCGAAACAAGGCAAGGAAGATATAATAGGATGTAAATTATTAAAATGTTTTGAGCATATAAAGGAAGAGATAAGAAGAAATGAATTTAACGAAATCTATTCTGACTGGGAATGGCAAAAAAATGCTTATTTTTATTTTATTGTCAGGAAAGAGAGACTGCCTGATAAAAGAACAATAAAAGGCCCGCCTAAACAGAGAAAATATTTTGTTAAACAGTTCATGAAGAAACATAAGGATGTGTTTGAAGAGGGAGAAAACTTATTTGCCAGAGAGAAAAGAAAATTTTTATTATCTAAGGAACTTATGAAGGCTTTATTAATGGATGAATATATTAAGGAAAAGGTAAAAAGTATAGATTTGAAAAAAACTATCTAGAGATGATGTAAAATGAAAGCAATTATTCTAGCTGCAGGAAAAGGTAAAAGAACCCAGCCACTTACACTGAATAAACCTAAACCATTACTAAAGATTGCAAACAAAACATTGATTGAGCATAACCTGGACCAGCTTATTGATCTTGTGGATGAAGTGATTGTTGTTATAGGATACAGGGGGGATATGATAAAAAAAAGATTGGAAAATAAATATGAAAATATGAAGATTAGTTATGTAGAGCAGAAAGAACAGCTTGGAACAGGACATGCGCTTATGCAGGTTGAAAAGTTAGTCAGGGGGGAACGATTCATAGTAATGATGGGAGATGACTTGTATTTCAGAGGGGATATGAGAAGATGCTTAAGATATCCATTGGCTGTGATGGCCAAGAGAATGGAGAACTATGCTGATTTTGGTGTTTTTATAAATAAGGAAGATAAAATACTTGATCTGATAGAGAAGCCTGGAAAATTTATCTCAGATTTGGTAAATGCTGCTTTTTATGTTTTTGATGACAAGGTATTCAAATACCTTAAGAAAGTAAAGAAATCACAAAGAAAGGAATATGAACTTACTGATGCTTTTAGGGATATGGCACTTACAGAGGATATTTTCTCTGTAGAGGCTAAGGTATGGCTGCCTATTGCCTATCCCTGGAATCTCTTAGAAGCAGACCAGATAGTAAGGGATGAAGATGTAAGAACAGGAAAGGATACAATAGTCAAGGGAAAAGTAATGGATTGTTCTATAGGAGATAATTGTGTTATTGAAGGATTTGTCAAGAACTCTATTATCGGAGATAATGTTATCATACATAAAGATTCTGTTGTTGAGGATTCTATAATAGGAGATAATGTTAATTTTATAGGAACTATCAAGACGTCTGAAAGAGCCGGTGTAAAAATTAATGATAAAACGGTCTTTGTAGAGAATTTTGGGGCAGTTATTGGAGATGGCTGTATTTTAGAGAATGTATTGGTACATCCTGGAACCATAATGTGGCCTAACTTAAAGATAACAGGAAAGGAGCTGAAGGGAGTTATTAAGAAATGAACAGCATATTACATCTGATATTGATAACCTTGCTTCCTTTTCTTGAATTAAGGGCTTCTATCCCTTATGGTGTACTTTATACTGAGCTGCATTGGAGTGTTGTTTTTCTTATCTGCGTTATCGTAAACATAATACTGGGGATTTTGATTTTTCTGTTTTTGGAATGGATAATAAAGATAATTACCATGATAAAGCCCATAGAGAAGATATGGAATAAATATGTTGAAAGAGTTCAGACAAAGATGCATAAAGCTACTGAGAAATATGGTGAGTGGGCTGTGGCTGTCTTTATTGGGATTCCCTTACCTGGGTCGGGTGTTTATTCCGGGGCATTGGCATCTTATCTTATTGGCCTGGATTTCAAAAAATTTTTAGCTGCGAATATTATAGGAGTATTAATAGCGGGGGTGATAGTTACAATAATCAGTGTTACTGGTGCTGAAGCATTCAGCATATTTTTGAAGATGATGTGAATGGATAAAGCACTTGAGATAAGAAGAAATGTAGTGCATCTTTTGTTAGGGATTGCCCTAATTATTCTACTTAATTATAATATAATAAATACGGCCATACTTGGGCTAATTACATTATTGGCTTTTATAATATCCTATGGCTGCAGGAATAGAAAAATAATCTTTTTGGAATGGATATTAGATAAACTTGAAAGAGCTGAAACAAGAAAGAGGTTTCCGGGAAAGGGGCTTTTATTCTATCTTCTTGGAGCAGAATTAAGCTTATTGCTTTTCTCCAGAGATATAGCATTAGCTGCAATAATCATACTGGCTTTTGGGGATAGTGTTCCGAATATCTTTGGCATTTATTTCAGGAGAATAAAGCATCCTTTCTCTGATAAGAAGTTTTTAGAGGGAGTTATTTTAGGATGGATATTCTCATTCTTGGCTGCGATGACCTTTATAGCATGGTATGAGGCTTTGACAGCTTCTTTTGCAGCTATGGTCATAGAAGGCCTGGATATGAAGATAGGATTTGAGAAGATAGATGACAATTTGATTATACCATTGGGAGCAGGAGCAATTATTTTTCTGATTAGGCTGATTTTTTAGGAAATTTTATAAATCACCCTACCTTCTTGAAAGAGCTATGATATCAGAAAAATTAAGACAAATATTATTAAGAAAAGAAGACAGTTTCACAGATATTCTTGGCCAGGATACTATAAAGAAGGAACTAAAGTCTGCTTTGCTTTCAGAGAGGAATGTAATAATTGTAGGGCAGCCTGGAATAGGAAAGACAACCTTAGCGAAGAATATTGCAAAGCTGCAATCAGGATTAAAGAATTTTGTAAGGATACAGGGAAGCCCTGATCTTAGCGTGGAAGATATCCTCGGTGATATTGACCCTATAAAGGCTTTAAAATATGGGCCATTGTCAATAGAGGCATTCCAGAAGGGAAAGATATTCAGGGCTGATAAAGGAATATTGTTCTTTGATGAATTAAACAGGTGCCCGGAAAAATTACAGAATGCCCTCTTACAGGTTTTAGGAGAGAAAAAGGCAACTATCGGAAGCTATGATGTTGATTTTGACCTTGATTTTATCTTTATTGGCACGATGAATCCTGAAGACACATCAACAGAGAAATTGAGCGATGTTCTTCTTGACAGGTTTGATGTCATATACATGGGCTATCCTGAGAAAGAGAAGATAGAAGAAGATATTGTAAAGCTGAAAGGGAAAAAACTGTGTGATGTGCCTGATAATATTCTAAGAGTAATGGTAAGGTTTGTCCGGGATTTAAGGCATAGTGATGATCTTGAGAAAAAACCATCTGTGAGGGCAACATTAGGATTGTATGAAAGGAGCCAGGCAAATGCATTGCTTGAAGGCAGGAAAAAAGTCAATGTTGATGATCTTAAGGAGGCCATAATCTCTGTTTTAAGCCACAGAATAAGGCTAAAGCCTTCAATAAAATACCTGCAGAGTCCTGTAGATTACATAAAGAAGCAGTTCAGTGAGATGGATATAGACGAACTGCTGAATAAAAGAGATGATGGCGGGTAGCAGCTATGACCTTGAGATTGATGAGTTAGAAGAGATAGATGAATCTGATGGGAAGGTTGCAAGTGATGATATCGAGGATAAACTGCTGCATTCTGTGCTGCAGAATGACAAGAAAGCCAAGGATGATGGGAAATTAATCGGGGAGGCATTTAACCAGGGGATAAGTTCTTTTAATCCTGACATGATGTTTGAGAATTTGGTCAATAATTATTCTATGGCCGAGAAGATATATGGCGAGACCCTGATAAGGCTGCTTTCAGGATATAACCCCAACTATATTGACAGAAATATAAACATTCCAGAATTTAAAAGAGAATTAAAGAAGAAATTAATGGATAAGGTTGAGCAGTTGAAGGATGAGGGGCTGCTCAAGAAAGATTTTTCTGTTTCTGAGCAAGGACTTAAACTGGCTTCTTTGATAATGTACTGCGAAGAGCTGGATAATATCATACCAAAAGGAATATTTGGGGAAAAAGTGAATAAAAAAGCTTCGCACTATGGCCAAAGAGGAGATACGAGAAGCTATAAAAGGGGAGACAGATACAGAGATATTGAGATAAAGAAGAGCCTAAAATTAGCTATAAGAAGAGGGCATAATAAGGTATATGAGGATGATCTAAAGACATCTATTAGAGAGAGCAGGGGACATGCATATGTTATTTATGCGTTAGATGCTTCAGGAAGCATGAAGGGAAAGAAGTTAGAGATGAGCAAGAAGGCTGGAATTGCTTTAGCGTATAAGGCTATTGAAGCTAAAGACAAAGTTGGATTAATAGTTTTTGGCAGTGAGATTAAGGAAGAGATAGCTCCTACAGAGGATTTTTCCTTTCTTTTGAAAGAGATAGCCAGGATAAAGGCTTCTAAGCAGACTGATTTCAAGGGAATGCTGAGAAAATCCATTGAGTTATTTCCTGCTGGAGATTTTACCAAACATCTTATATTATTGACAGATGCTATGCCTACTATCGGAGATGACCCTGAAAAAGAAAGCCTTGAAGAGATGTCAAGGATAAGGAATGCAGGGATAACTGTTTCCTTGATTGGGATAAATCTGGATGATAAGGCGGCTGAGTTTGCCAAAAAAATGGTTGAGATAGGAGAAGGAAAGCTGTATATGGTAAGAGAGGTTGAAGAACTGGATAAGATTGTTCTTGAGGATTATTATAGTATCAGTTAGAAGAATATTTTCTAAAGAAATGATTGCCCATAGTTTTTCTTCCTCCGTTTCCTTCCAAATAATTTTCAAATCTGCCAAAAATAAGCCTATCCAGAACCCTTAGAGTTTTTTTATCGCTATTATAATGTTTAAACCAGATATTATGATTAGAGTTTTTTTCTGGTAAATATATGGTTCCAAGAACAGTATAGCCATTGACTAAAGGATTCTCTACTATTTCTGCTGTCCCATTCATCCTAGTTTTTGATCCTATCTTTTTAAAAAGAATGGTGTCTACAGTATAATCAATACTCCAGCCCCTACTTTTGATTGAATTCTCTTTTGTTTCATTTAGCTTTAACATACAAACAAGCCGATTAAGTTTACTTATAAATGTTTCGTTTTGTATCACTTATAAGTAGTTAATAAATTAATCAATTATTTTAAATATGTAATGATTTTCTGTTTTAGTATGAAATGTTTTGCATTTGTTGATCTGCATGGACAGAAGAAAGCATATGATGATATAAAGAAGAAAATAAGAAAAGCAAAGCCGGATTTTCTTTTATGTGCTGGAGATATAACTATTTTTGAGATCGGGATCAAGAGCCTAATGCGCAGGCTCGCAAAGCTGGATGGAAAATTATTTTTAGTTCATGGAAATCATGAGGAAGAGAACATAGTAAGGAAGATTGCTAAAGAATATAAGAACATAGAGTTTATCCATAGAAGGATTGTAAAATATAAGGATCTTATTTTACTTGGATGGGGGGGAGGAGGATTTACAATAAGAGACCATGAATTTGAGAAATGGGTAAAGACAATAAAGAAGGATTTGAAAAAATACAAGAAAGAAGGGAGAAAGATAATCTTTGTTGGCCATGCTCCTTTTTACAAGACTGAATTAGACCATTTAGGGAATGTGCACAATGGGAATAAGTCATTTACTAATTTTATCAAAGAATTTAAAGTTGATATTGGTGTTTGCGGACATTTTCATGAGAATAAAGGAAAGGAAGATACGATAAGGAAATGCAGGGTTTATAATCCCGGGTCAAGGGGGAAGGTCATTGAGGTTTGAGAATGAAAATAATTGATTTAACAATGCCAATTGATGAGAATACTCCTGTTTATCCTGGCGGGAAGGGCTTAGAAATAAATCAATCTGCAACTATAAGCAGGGATGGATGGACTGAAAAAAGAGTTTCATTTAATACTCATTTCTCAACTCATGTTGATGCTCCTTTTCATATGTTTGAGGACGGAAAGAAGGTTAGTGATTATGATATTGAGAAGTTTATAGATAGTGCTGTTATTCTGGATATAAGGAATAAAGATCAGGGTAATTTGAATTTGGATATAATTAAGGAAAATGATATAGTTCTTCTTTTAACCGGAGATACTGAGAAGGCCTATAATGAAGATTTTTTCAAAAGCAGTACAGTATTAGAGATGAATTTAGCACAAAAGCTTGTTGAAAAGAAAGTTAAGATAGTGGGTATTGATTCATGGACTATTGACCAAGCACCTTATAATGTGCATAAATTATTATTCAAGAACGACATTTTAATAGTAGAAAATCTTGTTAATCTAGATAAATTGAATGGAAGAAGATTTGAGTGCTTTGTAATGCCCCTAAAAATTAAAGGCACAAGTGGAGCTCCATGCAGGGTTATTGGGATAGTTAAATAATTTTAAGTTTTAATTAATCTATCCTTATAATCCTTTTCTTTAATAAATAATTAATTTTGTTGTTGAGTATTTTGTTCTAATTGCTTATTTTGTTGGACTAGTTTTTTTCTTACTGAAAAGAAATATACTAAAGCACTTATTAAACCAAAACCTGAGACCCCTGTAATAACTAAAATAATAATCCACATTACTTTACTATCAAATTTCCTAGTAACTGCATCAATAAGCATTATCAACCAAAATATATAAGATGCTAGTAAAACAACAAAAATAATTCCCATAACACCCACGACACCAAAAATAATGCCAGTAAGTGACTTATGAAAATCAGAATCTTTTAACAACCAACCTTGATCTGATTTTACAAATAAGAACCAGTGTCCACTTGTTGTATATGAAGACTCTGTTTTAAGTGCATATTTTGCATGAACCTTTACTCTGCCACCCCCAAATTCCTCATATTCATAATCACTAAGGTTATAAGTTGAAAATTTATCTTCGAATCTTTCTTTTATGCCCTCTTTAAGCTCTGGATCTGCATCTGGAGAGATAATCTCATATATCCTATCAAGGCCATCATTAGTTACTGACTCCTGAATTATTTGCATCTTTGAATCAATATCTGCCTTATCTTCAGGAGAGAGTTCTGCATAAACAAAAGAACATAAAAGTAAGAAAAGTGTGATTAAATAGATTGCTTTTTTCATTAGTTATCATTTCTTTATTTTTTTATATAAAGCTTTTGTTTGAAAAGATATTAATTTTTAATTATCCTGTTTTCATAATCCTTCTCTGCAATCAAACATACTCTTGATGGCATACTTTCATCAATGATTTCCCATTTCAATTCTTTTACTAATTTTTTTGAGAATTCTTTGACTTCTTCATGCCTGGGCATATTTTCTATTGATAATCTTAATCTTGAGCTGCCAATAAACATGTAGGCTTTTACTTCCACAAACATGGGATCAGCTTTTTTTATTAATTCTGCATAACCTTTGATATCAGTATCATTCATCCCTTTTATTAAAGTGATCCTTATTACAGTTCTTGTTTTTTTTCTAAGCTCTTTTAAAATCCCTAAGCTTCTGTTTAATTTCTGCCAGGCATTTTTTTGTGTTGGCTTGTCTATCTTTTCAAAGAGTTCTTTGTTTGGAGCATCTAAAGAAAGATATAATTGAGTTGGCGGCTCGATATTCTTTAGTTTGTCTGGGAACATGCCATTGCTTACAACAAAGGTTGTGCATTTTCTTTTATGTAATAATTTAATCAATTCGTTTAATTTTGGATAAATGGTTGGCTCTCCTGTCAAAGAAATAGCAAACTGGTTTGGATTTTTTGCTTCTTCAAACTTCTTTTTGTTTAATTTTTTGTTTCCGCCAAAGCCATTTATCAATTTCCACTGGCCTTTTATGCAGTTTTCTATTATATCCTCTGGCTGGTCTAGTTTTTCTTTAATCTTTATTCCTGTGTGTGCTTCCATGTTGCGCCAGCAGAAAATGCATTCCATGTCGCAGGTGAAGCAGGGAGTCATCTGGCAGCAGCGATGAGAGCTTATGCCATAGAAAGATTCCTTATAACATACTCCTTCATCTCTTAATGAGTTTTTTGTCCATGTACAGATTTTTACAGCTGAATGGCTTCCTGTAAGATAATAGTGCTGTCTTTTCAGTATTGATTCTATGCTTTTGTCCATACAAGAAGCTAATTTTCTGGTTTTTTTAAAGTTAGTCATTTTGTTAATGTCTAAAATCAGAAGAGCTAAGGCAAGGCTGAGGTTTGTAAATAAGATTATCAAAAAGAGGTTCCAGACCTGCTTCTTGGCTTTTATTCTTTTTTTGATATCAATTGCCCATAAAATATTAACTAGTAGCCTGACAATTTAAATT
>JAGLMD010000082.1 GCA_023140175.1 Nanobdellota archaeon
TCAGCTTCAAATATAACAGGATGAACTAACTCATTAAGCTTAACTCTGCTGGACTGCCCAAAAGTTTCAATCTTCACTAATGACTTTTTCTCAAGCCTTTTGATTATGGAATAAGTATTCTTATAATCCATCTTTATGGATTTTGATATATTAAGAATATTCAACTCTTCATTTTTATGCTCTATAAGGAATTTGATAATTGCCGGTTCCTTATTTCTCATGTTAATAACACCATAGAACTATGGTAATAAGACCATATATATAAATCTTTTGTTTCTGCTTAAGAGAAAATTATTAAATAGGGATTTTGTTTACATATCTAAAAATAAATTTCTTTTGTACTTTAATCTGCTCAATATATCCTAATTTAGCTAAATATAATAAATCGTTTCTTGCTGTATCGTAAGCAACATTGTAGGTATTCACTATTTCAGTTATCACAAAACCTTTTTCAGGTTTTTTAATAAATTCTTTTAGTATTTCTGCCTGTCTTAGATTGATTTTCTTTATTTTCTTTAACAGCCCCATTGCATCATCCTGCTCTTCCTGTTTTCTTGCGATGTATGCCTGCATGTCCTGTAAAGCTTCTTCAATTGCGCTTAGGTTATAATTAATAAAATAGGTCAGATCATTATCATCTGTTTCAGTGTACAGGTAAGATAAGCCATACTCTTTCTTTGACCTTAATAGGATCCTGGAAATTGACATATATTCAAATAACCAGTATCCTCGTGTTAAAACATACCAATAAAAGATTGCTCTTGCTGTCCTTCCATTTCCGTCATTGAAGGGGTGGATGTAGGCTAACATGAAGTGTAATATAATCCCTTTAATAATAGGATGGATGAATTCTTTATCATCATTGCTTGCAAATTCGCAAAATTCCTTGATTAAATCAGGAATGTTCTTATAGCATGGAGGGATGTGATATATTTTATCAGCTTCTAGCGGATCTCCAACTACAGTCTCATTATTGTCTCTAAAATTTCCTTCATCATTTTTATTTTTTAGAGTATTCTGGGTGATCTCTTTATGCAGTTCCAGAATAATCTCCGGAGTAATGGACTTATCTTTCATCCTGATTATCTTACGTATAGTCATGAATCCATTAACAATCATCTGTTCAGAATAATTCTTAGGCTTTTTGTTTAGCCTAAGCATCTGTTTCGCAACTTTTCTTGTTGTGGCAGCCCCTTCAATCTGGCTGGATGCAATAGCTTCTTCCATTAACGAGCTTATGATATACCTATCCTTTCCGCTTGTATTTGCGGATTCTAAGCCTGTTTCTAAGTTTCCTGCAGCACCCTTGTCAAATAGATGCAGCTTTCTTTGAGATTCATCCAGAAGGACATAGTGAAAGCTCCATCCATCAAATTTAAGTGCCTTGCTTTGATTGCCCCTAAATAGCTTCAATAGAACCCATATATATTCAGGCTTCACTAACAGGCCTTTATATCTTAATTTATCCCAATGGATATATTCCTTATTATATTTCGAGATTATTTCCCTTATAGCGGGCCTTTCAAGTAACTTGAATATCTTATCCCTATCCTGTTTTAATATATCAGTTACTTTTTTTGGCTTTTTTGGAATTTTCACATTTCTACCAATTTGGTTGTTTTTGGTAGATATTAGTATTAATAACTACTATATAAGTCTTTCTACCAATTTGGTAGAAATTGGTAGTTTTTGGTAATTGGAGGGGTATTTGAAAGTTTCATTAGGTGACGGATTTGGGAAAAGGATATAGGTAATTTTAGTTCTCTAAAACTGCATTTTCCCCAATTTAATTCTTGTTTGCAATCTCTAACTCTCTCAATAAAGAACTATAATTTCCATTTTATGAATAAAGCAACTAAAACTCCGATCATATTGAACATTATATCTCCATAGCTAAAATGCCTTGCAGGTATAAACAGCTGCATCATCTCTGTCGAAAAAACAAAAACAGACGCAATTAAAAAAGCAGCTAAAAAGTTATATTTCACCTTATAAAAAGACAATGTCTTGAATAATATCAGAGTAAGCAGCAGATACTCTATAAAATGGAAGTTCTTATCATATTTGCTGATGTATCTATTCCCGCTGACCTGGGGCAAAGCAGAAAATACTACCAAAGATATGATATAAAGCACCAATATGGCTGTAAAAAACCTTTTTTGTTCCATCTTAACATGAAACCAATATTATCTTTATAAATTATTGGGAAATAAATTCTGCGAAGCAGACTAAATGTCAGCAGGACTAAGAGAAGATAACCCCTCATCATGCTTATCCTATTTTTTGAGCATATCCTATGTATGCTATCTTAGTATTTTTTCCAATTTTAGCCTTAAAACTTCCATTTTTTATGCCTGCAAATTGTATCCCCTTTATTTCTATATTTTTTAAGGCATATCTTTTCATCGATTGATAAAGTTCGGCAGGTTTGATGAATCTGTTCCAGTCATGGACAGCATAATTTTTTTCTGAAACATTTAGATGTTTGTTTTGCCATCTTAAAATTTTGTTTGCTATCCAGTATGCTGCAAATTTTGATAAAAAAGTTCTGTTGATGGTATCGTAACAAAAAATTCCATTATTCTTAAGCACCCTGGAAATTTCGCTGATTACTTTTTCAAGATTATCAACATGCTCAAGACAATCAGCACATATCACTGCATCAAATGTGTTATCATTTACAGGAATATTTTCAGCATATCCTTTTTTATAGGCGATTATCAAATTATTTTTTGAAGCATGAGTTTCAGCAATTTTAAGGGAGTTTTCTGAAATATCTATTCCTGTAACTTTGGCACCTCCTTTTGCAAACTCTTCAGATAAAAGTCCGCCGCCGCAGCCTAGATCTAAAATTTTCAAACCTTTAAGATTGCCAACTTTTTCCTTAAAATAATCAAATTTAATCGGAACCATCTGCTGAAGTGAATGCTTTGGATTCCACCAGTCTACTTCATCATATATTTTTAAACTTTGTTTCATATTGTTATCCCCTTATTTATTATTTTGGGATTTAAATATCCTTCTTTTTTTACCATATCTCCGCAGTATGAGGCCATTCGATTATGTATAGAAATCGCATTTCTGACATCCTAGAAATCAGCCTGTCAAAAGAAAGTGCATCTTCAAACTCCATACCTTAGTATGGTGTGATGCACTTTCGGCTGATTTCTATGATTTCTTGAAAAATAATGAGGTAAGGATAGTAACTCCAAATGAACATGAAGCAGCTTCTTTAATCGAAGATGCTAATAAAAGATTTGATTTCTAGAAAAATTTATATAGTGCTAAACTATCGCCTTCTTTAGAGGTAGAAATTATGGAAGCAAATTACCAGTTCTTTATGAAGACCAATGTTGACCCTTATATAGGCCAATGGGTAGCCATATGTGAACAAAAAGTAGTATCGCATGGGACTGATGCAAAAAAAGTATTTCAGGAAGCTAAAGAGAAATGTCCGAATGAAAGGCCCCTTTTAACTAGAATTCCTGATAAAGATACTATGATTTTCTAATTTAAGATGACAGTCACTTTTAGGTATAAAACTGTTAACCGTCCAGATGGTTCAACTGTTAAAACGCCTTCAATACCAGTTACCCTTAAGGGAAAGGAACAGTTTGATACAATAGCATTGATTGATTCTGGAGCTGATATTTCAGCCATTCCTTTAAGTATTGCCCAGATTCTGGACTTGAATCTAGATGCAGATAAATCTGTTGCTTATGGTATTGGCGGGAAAGTAGATTCAATCGAAACAAAGATGAATATAACAGTTGAAAAGGGGCATGAGCATTATTCTTTTACTATACCTGTAAAAGTGATTTTAGGAAAATTTGACTTTCCCCCTTTGATAGGAAGATTAGGATTTTTCAATAAATTCATCATTTCTTTTAATCAGGAAAGGGAAAGAGTATCATTAAAGAGAATAACGAGAAGATAAGTCAAATAGACTGGATGGAAAACTCAGCTCCTGAAAATTTCAACAAATTAAGCCCTAAAAAAATAAATTCCAAATCAGTAACATTTATATACCCTAAATCAATCCCTTTTAGATGAGAGAGAAAGACAAGGAGCTCTTTTCTCATATGCGTTTCAGAATGAAACCAAGTTCAAGAGAGAAAAAAAGGTATATTGTTTTTGAAATCATATCAGAACATGAATTCAATTTCGAAGAAGTAAAAAAAGCTGTCATGAGCAACTGCCTAAGATATCTCGGTGAATTTGGCTATGAAAAATTAAGATTATATATAATAAAAAACCTATACAATAAAAACAAGGGTATGCTAAGAGTAACCAATAAGATGCTTAACGATATTAAAGCATCATTAGCAAAAATAAATCAGATAAACGGGAAAAAAGCAGCCCTAAAGATAATAGGTATAAGCGGCATACTAAAAAAAGCAAAAAATAAATTTTTAATACTTTAAACAAAGGTACTATGAGGTGAAGAAGAATGCAACCAATGCAGCATCAAATGATGGGTTATGACAGGGCAATAACCATGTTCTCTCCGGACGGAAGGCTCTTGCAGGTAGAATACGCAAAAAAGACTGTAAGGCAGGGCAGCACAGCAATAGGCATTGCATGTAAAGACGGAGTGATATTCGCAACAGACAAAAGGATTGTAGATGAGTTAGTTGTTTCAGAATCTGTAGAAAAGATATTTCAGATAGATGATCATGTCATGGCAACTGCTTCAGGCATCTTATCAGATGCCCGTGTATTGATAGAAAGGGCGCAGATAAAAGCACAGCAAAATAAAATAACTTTTGGCTCTGATATTGACACTTTAATCGTTGTAAAAGATATCTGTGATCTAAAGCAGATATGCACCCAATCAGGCGGCCTAAGGCCTTTTGGTGTATCAGTCCTTGTAGCAGGAATAGATGATCACACCCCAAGATTATTTGAGACAGATCCTACGGGAATATACTTTGAATATAAAGCCACAGTTATAGGCGAAGGAGAAGTAGATGTAGAAGAGATTCTAAAGAAAGAATATAATAAGGATATCACAATGCAGGAAGGCCTGTCATTATCACTAAGGGCGTTGAAAAAAACATTGGGTGATAAATTCAGCATAAACAGGGTAGATGCTGCGTATATTTCTATTAAAGACAAGAAGTTCATGAAATACACAAAAGAAGATA
Source organism: Nanobdellota archaeon (assembly GCA_023140175.1). GTDB lineage: Archaea > Nanobdellota > Nanobdellia > Woesearchaeales > WJIZ01 > WJIZ01. The sequence goes on from JAGLMD010000082.1 coordinate 5,148, forward strand.
TATCTGCTGCATTAAACAGCAAAAAGAAGAAGAAATAAGGTGAAAATAAATGACTGAAATACTAGTAAAAGATAAGGATATAGTGGTGCCAGGCGAACTATTGGCTAAAGGCATGGATGCCTTTCCGGGCCCGGGCTCATACAGGGATAATGAAGAGATATTATCCTCAAGACTCGGCTTAGTATACCTGGACAGGAGAACTATAAAGATAATCTCTCAATCAGGAGTATACCTGCCTAAAGTAGGTGATATGATTATTGGAAAAGTCATAGATATAGCGATGAGCGGTTGGAGAATTAACCTTAATTGTGCATATTCTGCAATGCTCTCTATGAAAGACGCAACATCAGATTATATCAATAAGGGTGAAGATCTCTCCCAATATTATGACATAGGTGATTATATTGCATGTAAGATAACCAATGTGACAAGCCAGAAACTGGTTGATGTATCTATGCGTGAGCCGGGCCTTAAGAAATTAGTCAACGGAAGGATGTTTAATGTAAATACCCATAAAGTTCCAAGAATAATCGGCAAAAAAGGCTCAATGGTGACCATGATAAAGAATGCTACTGGCTGCAGGATAACAGTAGGCCAAAATGGCTTGATATGGATCCAGGGCGATACAAAAAATGAATTTATCGCCATTGAAACTATTAAGAAGATTGAGAAAGAATCCCATCTCACTGGACTGACCAATAGGATAAAAGAATTCCTTGAAGAAAAGACAGGGAAAAAGATTGAAGGAGTTGAGATGAAATGAGTTACAAGAAAAGGCTCGATAACAGAAAACCAGATGAACTTAGAAAGATGGAAGCAAAGGTTGGTGTGATAAAAAACGCAGACGGCTCTGCTTATTTTAAGATAGGCAACACATGTGCATATGCAGCTGTCTACGGTCCCAGGGAACTTTATCCAAGATTTCTTCATAACCCAAGCAAGGGTATTTTGAGATGCAGCTACAGCATGATGCCGTTCTCAGGCTCTGGAAATAGGGTAAGGCCGGGCCAGAACAGGAGGGCAAAAGAAATTTCAATGGTTACAGAAAAGGCTTTGCTGCCTGTTTTGAACCTTGATGAATACCCAAATTCAGTTGTAGATGTGTTCATAGAATTGCCCCAGACAGAAGCAGGCTCAAGATGTGCAGGAATATGCGCAGCATCAATGGCTTTGGCAGATGCAGGCCTGGTCATGAGTGATCTGGTAAGTGCAGTTTCTGTAGGCAGGGTAGATGATATGCTTGTTGTAGACCTTGACTATTCAGAAGAAGCATATGAAGACGGCCCTGTTGCAGATATTCCTCTTGCAATACTGCCGAGAACAGATGAGATAACACTGCTTCAGATGGACGGCGAGATAACAAAAGAGATGCTGCTTGACGCAATAGAGCTTGGCAAAAAATCATGCCATGAGATATATGAAATACAGAAAAAGGCATTGAAAGAAAAATATGCAGTTAAAGGAGATGAATAAGATGGCCAGCAATGAATTAAAATCACATTTTATCAAGCTTCTTAATGAAGGAAAAAGGCTTGATGGCAGGGATATCTCAGAACTTAGGCAGCCAATTAAAGTAGAATATGGCATATCAAAGACTGCAGAAGGCAGTGCAAAGGTTACAATGGGAGACACAGAAGTGCTGGCAGGAGTCAAGATGGAAATTTCTGAACCTTATCCTGATACACCAGATCAGGGAACCATAATGGTGGGTGCAGAATTGATCCCTTTATCAAGCCCTGAATTTGAATCCGGCCCGCCTTCAATAAAGGCTGTTGAATTAGCAAGAGTTGTTGACCGGGGAATAAGAGAAAGCAAGGCAATTGATTTCAGGAAACTTTGCATAAAGAAAGGAGAAAAAATATGGATATTGTTGATTGATATAGTAACATTGAATGATGACGGCAATCTTATAGATGCATCTGCCCTGGCTGCTTTAGCTGCACTTAAGGATGCAAAATTTCCAGAAGTTAAGGACGGTGCTATTGATTACAAGAAAAAGACAGATAAAAGCATTGACCTTGTGAAAGAGCCTATAGCTGTGACAGTCTTCAAAGTTGGGAATCATTTCATAGTCGATCCGACAAGAGAAGAAGAGAAAGCAATAGGCACAAGGCTTACAATAACAACAACAAAAAATAACTTAATTTGTGCATTGCAGAAAAGCGGCGATTCATCCCTCACACAAGAAGACATAAGCAGGATGATAGATATTGCCATTGAAAAAGCTAAAATACTTAGGGAAGCTTTATGAGGTGATTTTGATGGAGAAAAACCAAAAAGACTATACTAAATATGAAAAAGCAAGAATCATAGGCTCCAGGGCTTTGCAGATAAGTATGGGCGCTCCATTCCTTATCAAATTAAACGAAGAGGATCTTAAAAGCATAAACTACAATCCTATCAATATTGCAAGGCTTGAATTTGATGAAGGCGTCATACCTATTGATATAAAGATCCCTGACCCTAAAACAAGGTACAGCAAAGAAGAGAAGGAACCGGAAAAATAATTTTTCTATGGATACAGTAACAAAAGAAAAGCTCGATAAGTATTTTGAAATAACAGGAAAAGCTATTGATAAAGCTAAATCTTCTGAAAACAGGACAAGCCTTTTAGATGAAAGGCAGGATTTCCTTGACATGATCCAGAGATACTTCTCAGACGCACAGCATTTCAAATCTAAAAAAGATTATGTGGATGCATTTGCAGCATTAAATTATGCGCATGGCTGGCTTGATGCAGGTGCAAGGATAGGAATCTTTGATGTGCATGATTCTAAGTTGTTCACAGTGGACGATTAGAAAACTTTTTTATAAATTGGTCCATTCTCTATCAGTATGCGGACTGAATTCATAAAGGCTGACCTTCCTGCTGATAAGAGATTCTACGATATGAATGCATCTATTGATGGCATTATTGCAGATTCAGGATCAATTTAACTTTAAGCAAAGTTATTACCAAAATATTGTACCCAAAACACAATCTATAAACTATATATTGCTGTTCAATAAATTATAAATATCAATTTTTCAGAAAATCAATTATGAGCTTTTTTGACTGGATAAATAGCCTATGTCCAAAATTACAGCATATTATTCAGACTGAATTAAGCACCCATTTTGATTATAGCCTGGATCTTGCTGTAGGAGCGACTGAAAACAGCAAGCTTATGATGCAAAGGGAGGAAACAGGGCATTATCATCCTATGTATTCTTGTATGGCAGAAGTTACTGCATATAATTATATAAGAGGAGATTCTGAAAGAGCTCTCCAGGATATAGTCGGTATGTGGAAAAGCTCAGATAAACATCGACGAGATCTGCTTAATTTCAGCAATATCGGCATAGGCTTTGCATATGACCATAGAAAAGATATATTATATGCCACTGCTTGCCTGAGATAAAGATTAAACATATTTCTAGAAAAATTTATTAAGATAAAAATATACAAAAGCTTATGAAGTGGTTAATCATAACTTTCTTGCTTTCCTTTATTCTTGCAGGCTGCTTAGTGGTCAAGACAGAAAAACAGCCTACAACTAAAGGTGAAATTATAGAATATCAAACAGGTGAGAATATGAAATTAACATCAAATGCATTTGAACATAAAGGAACAATCCCAGCTAAATACACATGCCAGGGCCAGGACATAAATCCCCAGCTAAAATGGGAAGATGTTCCGGAAGGGACAAAAAGCTTTGCCCTAATAGTCGATGACCCTGATGCTCCTGTAGGCACATGGGTTCATTGGCTTGTAAAAGACATCCCAGCAGGCATAAGAGAAATACCAGAAGACTCCATCCCAAGCAATCAGATAGAGAATGATTTTGGCAGACAAGACTATGGTGGACCTTGCCCGCCTTCAGGCACCCATAGATACTTCTTCAAGCTGTATGCACTAAACATAGAAACATTTCAAGCAGGCAGCAAAATAGATTTCTACAACAAAGTAGAAGAGCATAAGATTGAAGAAGCTGTTTTGATGGGGAAATATAGTAAGGGTTAGTTTCTCTCTTGAATTTGTTTTAAATAACCAATTGAAATACCAGCAGCAGCATATAAATTTTGAATACATCTATTGATAACTTTTTTATGCTCTTTTTCAATCAATGATTCTCGTTTCAACTCATTCATTATTTCATCTAACGGACTATTTCCTATTTTAAGGTATAATTGTTTTTTATCTTTAATGTCATTACCTATGCCTATTGATAATTCTATGATATCTTGCATTATCCTTTCTGAATTATGAGAGAAGCCATTACCTAACTCTTTTTTCAATAATTCAATTCCATGTTGGGTTGCAAGAGATTTTCTAATACCTAAATAGCCCTCAAGGACATACAAATGACCCTTATTTTGCTCAAAAAACATATCATCTAATGAGTTTTCCGTTTCATAATACTCTACTTCATTCTTTAGAGTATCAATGGATGAATGAATATTATATATTTCATCAGAATCCAGATTCATATATAAGACATGTCCTAAATCGACGCCAATCTTATTATACAGCATATTTATTGGATAACTTCTATTAATGGGATTCAAGATTACGCCATCAGGCAAAGATGAATGGATTTTCGTAATGGGGCCTTTGTTATTTACAATTCTCTCAATTTTTTTTATATGATTATTCAATTTCCTTATATTTTTTGCTACATTACTTTCTTCTTTCTCTACCATGATTTTTGCTAATACAAGTCGATTTATAAACCTTTCCAACTGTAACTACTCTCAAGAAATAACTTTAGAAGGAACATTCGTGCCTATATAATCAGCACCCATATCAATATACTTCTTTAATTCAGCAGGATCATCAGCATTCCAGATAAAAACAGCAAAACCATGACTATGGCATTCATCGATCAGCTCTTTATCGACGGTATTGGCATTTATTGAGATAGCATCAGCTTTTGCATCATCCAATAACTTATATGCATGCACAGGCCTTCCGACAATCAGGCAGGCTGTCCTGATCTCACTGTTCAGTTCCTTGGCCTTCTTCACAATAGTATGGTCAAATGATTTGACAAAAGCCAAGTCTAAAATGCCATTATCAACAACAGCATCAACAACTTTCTTCTCAGCGCCTTGACATTTTATCTCGATAAATATCTCTTTTTTAGCTCCTTTCACAACATCAATAACCTCTTTTAACAAGGGAACTTTCTCACCCTTCCCGGCATCCAGTTTCCTTATCTCATCAAGAGTAGAATCAGCCACCTTTCCTTTTCCATTAGTTGTCCTGTCTAAGCTGTCATCATGGATAACAACTAACTCATTATCTTTTGTAAGATGAACATCTATCTCTATGCCATTAACATTATTAGAAATAGCTTTACTTATCCCAAGAATAGTATTCTCAGGCTCCTCACCCCTGCATCCCCTGTGCCCTATTATCTTTACCATAAAGAAAAAATAAACTTAAGCATATTTATAAATCACACTATACTTAACTAAACACCAAAGTCCAAAAAGAAACATTTATATATAAGTTAATCAATAATGTCCAATATGAGACATAAACAAAAAAACCTAAGAAGATGGCTTAACCCGGAAAAAGTATTTTTAAGTAAGAATATTATCCTGAGATTAAGAGAGTTTGATATTTATGCTGAAAAAGATTTCAAAAGAAACTATTAAGAAAGTAGTAAAGAATTGTTTTCCAGAACCTATTATAAGTATAAAGCACTATGCTAAAGGCCATATAAATACAATCTATGAGATAAGATTAAAGAACAGGGAGCTTTTATTGAGAATATTCAACGAATCCTGGAAAGCAAAAAAAGAGGCATTCATCTATCAAAAGATAAGAAAAAACAGCGATATCCCTATACCTGAAATTTACAGCCTGGATGATTCTAAAAAAATACTTCCAAGAGCATATCTATTGATGTCAAAAATTGAAGGCAAAAAGATAGACGAGAGCTACAAAAAATACCAGAACAGGAAGCTCTTTGAAAAAGCAGGAGAAATACTTGCAAAGCTGCATAAAATAAAATTTCAAGACTATGGGTGGATAATCGGCAATAAGGTATGCCCAAAATTCAGAAAATGGGAAGACTTTGTAAGGCATGACATAGCATATAAATTAAAAAACATAAAAGCAGATAAAATTCTCATCAGCCAATATCTTAACGAAAACAGTTATCTTCTCAAGATCAAAAATAAGCCCTGCCTCCTCCATAAGGACTATCATTGTTCGCATATTCTCACAGATAAAGAGAATATTAAGGGCATTATTGATGTAGAATGGGCAACAGCAGGCCATAATGAAAATGACCTTATAAAGATGGAATTATGGGCATTTAAGAGGATAAAATCAGTAAGGGGCTCTTTCTTCAAAGGCTATCTTAATCATGGCTCTATCTCCTGCCTTTATCCGGAAAGGAAAAAACTCTATGAATTATGGCACTGGATCAATATGATAAACATATCTCATGAGCTAAAGAATAAGTCCTGGCTTGACTATAATACAAAATCATTGAAAAAATTCCTAAAAACAAAATGAATCTGACAAGATTAGCTGAGAAATATATACAGGAACATCCTTACATAAGAGCCTGCCTCAGGAAAGGCCTGATTAATTATTCCTCATTGACAAGAGAGATTGCCCTGCATAATAAATTAGGCCTGAAGAAAAACTTTGATGCAATTCTTATAGCATGCAGGCGGTATAAGCGAAAAGTAGAAAATGACTCTAATGAAAAAGAAATCCTGGAATTGCTGAAAAAAAGCAGGATAGAAGCAAAGAATAAGATTTTAGCGGTTGTCCTTGAAAAGAACATCTCTTTGAATAACCTGGAGATAATAGAAAAAAAGATAAGAAAAGAAGGTGAAGTTCTCAGGATTGCTGAAAGTGTTTCAGCCATAACCATGATTACTTCAGAAGAGTATTCAAAAGAGATAAAAAATACTTTCAAAAGCTCGATAATAACAGAAACAAAAGGCCTGGTAGAAGTAACATTAAAAACATCAAATGAGATAGAGCACATTCCTGGAGTTATGTCATTTCTCTACATGTTGTTTGCCGAACATAAGATAAATATTGTAGAGACAATTTCCTGCTGGACAGATACAATATTCCTAATAAAAGAAAAAGACCTTGCTAAAGTTATGGGGCTGTTGAGATTCTAATCCCTTTCTACAAAACCAGAATCCTCAATCATATGGCCGAACTTCTGTCTCTTGGTATCCAGGTATCTTTTGTTAAACTCATTGCTTTCAATTACAAGCGGCACCCTTTCAACTATCTTTATGCCAAATTCAGCTAATCCCTCAATCTTATGGGGGTTATTAGTTATCAGCCTTATTGAAGTAAGCCCTAATTTTTTAAGTATGGTCGCACCCATTGTATAATCCCTTTGGTCAGCCTTAAATCCTAATTTTTCATTCGCTTCCACAGTATCCATGCCTTGATCCTGGAGCTGATATGCCTTTATCTTGTTGAACAAACCAATTCCCCTTCCTTCCTGCCGGAGATAAAGCAGAACTCCCAATCCTTCCTTGGCAATCATCTTCAGGGCAGTATCTAATTGTTCTCCGCAGTCACATTTCATGCTATGGAAAACATCTCCAGTAAGGCACTCAGAATGAACCCTTGCCAGTACATTCTCCTTTCCCCTTATGCTGCCTTTGACCAAAGCAGCATGATTCAGGTTATCATTTGTCTTGAAAGCAATTACTTTGAACTCTCCAAATGTTGTAGGCAAATTAGCCTCAGCACTCTCCTGCACTATGTCTCTCATAAATCTAGGGAAATTTATCCATTATATAAATGTTATTGGGATAATTATATAAGCAAAATGTCGGCCTCATAAATCCTAAAACTTTATAAATAACCTTCTTTCCCATTAAATGAAAAGAATGGGGGGCCAGCATAAATCTCAGCGGGTAGGTATATTTGTAGATGTGCAAAATATGTACTATTCTGCAAAACATCTTTATAATTCTAAGGTAAATTTCATTGAGATTCTTAAGCTTGCAGTTAATGAAAGGGAGCTCATAAGGGCGTTTGCTTATGTTATAAAAGCTGATGTAAATGATGAATCCACTTTCTTTGAGGCTCTTGAGAACTTTGGCTACGAAGTTAAATCAAAAGATTTACAGGTATTTCATGGCGGCAATAAAAAAGGCGATTGGGATGTTGGCATAGCTATGGATATTATGAAGCTTGCTTCCAAATTGGACGTGGTTGTTCTTGTATCGGGAGATGGTGATTTTAAGGAATTATTGGAGCATGCTTCAGCACTTGGCTGCAGGACAGAAGCCATAGCTTTCGGAAAAAGCGCATCAATAAAATTAAAGGAAGAGGCAGATCTCTTTATTGATCTGGATAATATGCCCAAATTGCTTATGCCATTGCACAAAAAACACACAATAAGGCAAACCAGAAAGTGAATAAGTATGTTTAAAATTCTCCAGAAAAAGAAGCTTGCTGAAAATACCTTCATGCTTGAAGTATCTGCCAGGAAGATTGCAGATAAGGCAAAGCCAGGCCAATTTATAATTCTTCGTATAGATGAAAAAGGCGAAAGAATACCTTTGACTATAGCAGATAAAAAGAAGAACAGCATTATCCTTGTTATCCTGAATGTGGGCCATACAACTGGCCGCCTTTCTAAACTTAAGAAAGGCGATACCTTATCTGATCTTATAGGCCCTTTAGGCAACTCATCTGAACTGGACAAATTCGGCACAGTTTGTTTGGTAGCTGGCGGCCTGGGTATAGCTCCAATATATCCGATTGCTAAAGCATTAAAAGAAAAAGATAATAAGATTATTGTAATACTGGGTGCTAAAACCAGGAAGCACCTCTTTTGGGAGGACAAGTTCATTAAGATTGCTAATAAATTAATTATCTGTACAGAAGATGGCAGTAAAGGAACAAAAGGATTTGTTACAAAAGCCTTTGAAGCTGTTATAAGAAAAGAAAAATTAAACAGGGTAATATGTATAGGCCCTCCTGTAATGATGAAAGCAGTAGCGCATATTTCAAAACAGAGGGTAAAGACCATTGTATCGCTAAACTCAATTATGGTAGACGGCATAGGGATGTGCGGCAGCTGCAGGGTTAAGGTCGATGGAAAAATCAAATTTGCGTGTGTCGATGGCCCTGAGTTTGATGCCCATAAAGTGGAGTTTGATAACTTAATGCAGCGTAACACAAGATATGATAAAATAAAACATAAAAGGTGCTATTAATATGACTGAGATAAATTTTTGCCCTTATTGTGATGCCCCGCAGCATAAGCTTATGCTGTGCAAAGAAGGCATATTTTTTTGCAAAGAATGCAGCAAATTCTTCCGGTTTGAAGATATAGGCATAAAATGTGAAAGATGTAAAGGCGATTTAAGAAAGTCAGATTTTGTAAGTCCAAGCGGCGGGGCAGTATTTTTCTGCACCAAGTGCAAAAGGACGTGTACTGTCAATGAGATTCTCGAACAGATAAAATAAAACACATGAAAAAATGGCATCTTCAAAAAGATTAGAACCAAAAGAGCTTAATCCTGAAGAGCGCATAAAGAGCTTTGATGAAGTCAACTTAGGTTATACTGAGCAGGAGGCAGTTGAGGAAGCATCCAGATGCATCCAATGCAAAAATCCATTATGTGTTTCAGGGTGTCCTGTAAATATAGATATCCCTTGTTTTATAAAAGAGATAAAAGAAGAAAAATTTGAGAATGCTTTAAAGACAATAAAAAAAACCAACAATCTGCCGGCTGTCTGTGGAAGAGTATGTCCGCAGGAAAAACAATGTGAAATCAAATGCATTCTTGGGAAAAAGGGCGATCCACTAAACATAGGCAAACTGGAAAGATTTGCTTCAGAATATGAAAGCAATGATAAAAATAAAGATATTTCTAAATTAAAAGAAAGTGTTGCTGTTGTCGGTTCAGGCCCGGCAGGCCTCACTTGCGCTGCAGATCTGGCAGAAATCGGTTATTCAGTGACTATATTTGAGGCATTGCATAAGCCGGGAGGGGTAATGATCTATGGAATACCCGAATTCAGGCTGCCAAACAACATAGTTTTCAAAGAGATAAATAATATAAAGAATATGGGGGTGAAGATTGAAACAAATCATTTGATCGGAAGGACTATTGAGATATCAGACCTGCTGAAAGAATATAATGCAGTCTTTATAGGATGCGGAGCAGGCCTGCCTAAATTCATGGACATTCCCGGAGAACATCTTAATCATGTATATTCTGCTAATGAATTCCTTACAAGAATCAATTTAATGGAAGCACATCTTGAGCATTCTCCCACACCAGTAAAGATAGGCAGGAAAGTTGTTGTTGTTGGCGGCGGCAATGTAGCAATGGATTCTGCCAGGACAGCCCGAAGACTAGGCGCAGATGTCACAGTGATCTACCGAAGGACAGGAATTGAGATGCCTGCAAGAGTTGAAGAAGTTAAGCATGCCCAGGAAGAAGGGGTTCATTTTATGATGCTTACTTCTCCCATGAGTGTATTAGGTGATAAGGAAGTTAGCGGCATAAGATGTATTCAGATGAGCCTTGGAGAGGAAGATGAATCTGGCAGGAGAAAGCCTATCCAGATAGAAGGCTCTAATTTTAATATATCCTGCGATCAGGTAATCATGGCAATAGGCCAGGGCTCTAATCCACTAATTGCTAAATCAAGTAAATTGAAACATGATATCAGGGGAAATATAATCATAGATGAAAATATGATGACATCATTAGCAGGAGTATTTGCAGGCGGAGACATTATCGGCGGAAATTCTACAGTCATAGGAGCAATGGGTGATGCCAAGAAAGCTGCACAGGCAGTAGACGCATATATTAGGAAAGAGAAATTTATTTAAATTGTAACTAAGTAGTAGTAATAATAGAAAGCTTTATAAATAGGTTCTTATTGAATATTCTATAGAATGGCATATCATATGCATGATGCACTTGAAGATCATCCGGGTTATCATAGCAAAATGGATGAAATTGATGAATTAAGTGAAGATTATAATAGCTCTAAATATGACTCTAAAGATAAAGGCACTGAATCAAACATTTACAAGTCAACAAAAGAAAAAGAAAAAGACAAACAAGAGCCTTCTGAATTCGAAAAACAGCTTGAAGAAGGGCAAAAGCCAAAATACAATAATAAGGAAACTGATGACGAAACTATAAAGAGAAAAGCAGCAGCAGAAATACATAAAGGATCACAGCAGCTTAAACTCAAGAAAGAAAATATTAAGAAAAAAACAATAAGTAATATTGATGAAGCAATCGAAAAAGCTATAAAGGAAGAGAAAGAAGTCATTCATTTGGATTGAAAATGTCTTACAAAAACCCGCATTCAGCAGCATATGAAGTTGAAAGAAGCTTAGCAGGAAGCTATAGCCTGGGCACTCATGGTGATATTGGAGCTTTCTTTAGTTCTATGACAAATGCTGATCTGCCAAGATACACAACAATGTTTTATCATCCTACTGAACATGAGATGCTTTCCGACCTAAAATATGATAAAGTCGAGATAGGTTATGATAAAGGCCTTGCAGATATGAGGGAAGGAGTTAGAGGCCCCCCTATAGAAGCTTATATACCCATGTCTTTTTTGGTTCCGGATGGTGGTGGCTCAGCTAATTCTTCTGTTGACATAAGAAATCCCGAAATACTGCCTAAAGCATCTATAATAGATGAAATCTTCAAAGCCCAGGCAGAAGTGCTTGGCAGAAAAGATGTTCTAAGGAAAGAAGATATCAGCATCATAAGGGCTGTAGAGATTGAGCAGGAAATACATTTTAGAAGAAGGTTCAGAAGAGTAGAAATAATTAAAAACAGATAAACTCAACTTTCTTATATGAAAAAAACCAATATAATAAAACTTCTCTCAGTACTCTTAATCATCATCTTCTCTATCCTGCCATTATTTCTAAGCTCCTACTTTAGCATCTTCAACAAATCATTCTACAAAAAAGAATTCACTAAATATAATATATACCAGAAATATGAAGGCATAAACTTAGATGATTACAATGATCAGGTTCTGGATTATCTTAAGGGGAAAAAAGAAAACATGCCTGACACAATCTCTTTAACAGGGAAGGAATTAGTCCACATGAAGGATGTAAAAAATATTTTTTCAGGATTTCTTTTATTATTTAATTCTCTCCTGATAATCTCAATAATTCTATTGGTTATCTTAATCTCTTTTAATAAGAAAAAATTATCAAAAATATTTTTCTACTCAGGAATTTTCTCCTTAGCTTTATCTATAGTCCTGCTCCTTTTCTTCTATTTTAGCTTCATCTCTTCTTTTACGATATTTCATAACATTTTCTTTGAAGAAAACAGCTGGCTGTTTAATCCCTACGATAATATTATAAATATCTACCCTGTGGGATTTTTTTTTGATATATCTCTAAAGATATTTCTTGGAATGATAATATTATCTTTATTACTTTTAGGTATGGGTTTATTTAGAAAAACTAATAATCATTGAGTTATCTATAATTAATAGCAATTTTCTTTAAAAATTCCTGGGGATTTTCAATATTTCCCTTAATTATTCTATCTCCTTCTTCATCATATTTGAATATCCTTTCTTGGGTATGGTAAATTTTATTCTTCCCCTTAGTCTCCCTATAAACCCCTAAAAGAAGATCATTTCCCTCTTTATAAAGCACAATAGCATCTAATTGTGCTAATGTTAAATTATCAATAGAATGCAATTGAACATCTTTATTATCTGGAATGTCTTCCTCTTTTATGATTCTTTTCAATCCTTCTATGCCTTCTTCATCTTTTCCCATTACTCCAATGCTATGCATAAGTGTTAGCTGCATGGAAATAGGTGAGATTGCTGTCCAGTAGGTGCTTTCTAGCGCATAGAAGGGGTTTCCATTAAAATCACCTTTTTCTATGCCTTCATTAACCCTGGTAGCAAAATCTAGTTTCCTTCTCTGCTCATCAGCAATATGTAAAAATTCTTTAAAGAAATCTGATTCTATCCTCGATTCTTCTAGAAGTTTCCCCTCACAGTAGATGTTTTCATAATAAACTTTCAAATAATTCATATTTATCATTTTATAGGAATTAAAAGTTTTTTTTAAATCTTTTGTTAATCTATTGATTTTTATCTAAAAATTTATAAATAATCTATATAAGTAATTAGAACTATGAGAAAACCGATGATTGCAGGCAATTGGAAGATGAATAAAACTGTCAAGGAGACTAAAGACTTCATAACTAAACTAAAAAAACATGCTCTTCCAAAAAATAAAGACATTCTTATCTGCCCGCCATTTACAGCATTAAGCAAAGCATCAGGATTAATCAAAGGCTCTAATATACAATTAGGAGCGCAAAACATGCATTATGAAGTGGCAGGAGCATTTACAGGAGAAATCTCTCCACTAATGCTGAAAGAACTAGGCTGCAAGTATGTTATCTTAGGCCATTCTGAAAGAAGGCATATATTTAATGAAGATGATTCATTGATAAACAGGAAAATAAAGGCAGCCCTAAACCTTAAACTTAAGCCAATACTCTGCATAGGAGAAACATTAGACCAAAGAAAGAAAAACAAGACAGAAGGGATAGTCAAGTCTCAGTTATTAAATAGCTTAAAAGACATAAAAGACATCAGCAATATAATCCTTGCTTATGAGCCTGTCTGGGCTATCGGCACAGGAATAAATGCCGCCCCAGAACAAGCAGAAGAAATCCATAAGATGATAAGGACCCTAATAAAGAAAACATACAGCCCAAAAGCAGCTAATGATATAAGAATTCTTTATGGCGGAAGCGTAAAGCCGGAAAACATCAAAGAACTCATGAAAGAACAAGATATTGATGGTGCACTTGTCGGAGGCGCATCTCTAGATACAGATAAATTCTTTAAGTTAATCAATTAGTTTATTTTACTTTAATATACAATTTATGGATTCTATCGTAAAGATTCTCCTCAAATTCGTTGCTTCCTTTGTACACTTTTAGATTGAATATATATGTCCCGGGCTCAACTCCCGTTTTAGGAAGCTGAAAACCAACCCCTATATGTTTTGCTTCATTTTGTCTTATTTCCTCAACCCGACTTTCAGGCATAACTATAATATTATTTGTATACTCTCCAGGCTCAAGAATATTATTATCAGAATCAATATAGCTCCCATTCTTTACACTAATTAAGAATTCCAATTTCTCAACACTAGGCTCTATATTTAATATCTTAATTGTAAATATCTTCAAATCCTTGGGCTCAAGATAAAAAGTATCCTTCTCAATACATATCTTCTCATTTGTCCCGCACATAAGCTCAGATATCCTCTGGTCTATATCTCCCAAAGTCATATCTTTTAATGATTCAGCCCCCCTCATAATATTATATATAAAACTGATCCCAAATGTAAAGACAACCATAGAAATAATAATGATAACAAGAAAATTAACAGAAAGCTGGATTGCTGATTTTTTGTCCATATTATATTACTATCTCGAATTCTTTCACTATTATTATGACGAACAAAATCAATACAATCGCTCCCATAGCTATCCATGTAATGCCCCCTGTAAAATTTCCTGTAAAAATATTATACAGGCCAAAAGCCATAATAGCAAACCCAAGCCACAGGAATTTATCAAGTATGAGCTTTAATATCTCAAATTCCTCTGCTTGTGTCAGCCTCTTTTTTTGCTTTGCCATTTCCTTCACTTATATAAACTTTACAAAGAATGTCTTTGAAGCATATTCTACATATTCTTCCGTTGGGCCTACATTAGTATCAAATATCACTATTTTAAACAATTTTGTTCCTGTCGCAGACTTATCTGCTTTAAGTGTTATTCCATAGACATTAGATTCTCCCGGAGAAAGTATTTGCCCAGTATCATCCCAGAAATATGCATATTTTCTATCACCTGTACTTAGGCTAGGATCTGATAACACATCATTTCCATCACTTATGTTAGTATCCGGATCTTTCACAATTTCAAATAACATTATTTCAAAATCAAGTTCAGCAGGGTCAGTATTCTTGACTCCTATTGCAATTATTTCCTCCTGCCCCCCTTCCAGATCAATCTTCTGTGCAGGAAAAGACAGTTTTTTATCCCCCCTTCTCAAATCATCCAATATCTGCTCAGCCATCTGGTCTTGAACTTGGTCTGTAGTATGAGTGATACCAGAAAACATATTCCTTACAAATCCTAAGCCAAGTCCAAGCAGGGTCATAGCAAGTATAACAATAACAATAGCATTAATAGAAAGCTCTAATGAACCTTTTTTATGCATTCTCCTCATCCTGTACACCTCTTTTTTATGACTATAACTAATGTATAATATATTCTTAGAACCTTGCTTTATAAACTTTTCGTAAGAAATTATAGCTTTGATTTGACAGCTTTCTCAGAAATTATTGCAGAATTCCCATCAGGATCTTCTAATATCATCTTTAATGATTCCTGCCCCCACATCACTCTTGTGAGTTTCTTCAACTGGTTTTTTGCTTTTTTCTTTAATGTGTCATCATCTTCATTATCTCTTGCAAACTCAATCACTTTCTTAACTCTGTCCAATACACCTTCAATATTGCTGATAAAACCATTCGCAGATTCTCCGGCTTCCATTGTTATCATATGCGGAATTTTTATTGTACCTTTTGAACTTCTTACAACCCTTATCTTCATATCTTCCTCAGAACTGATATCAATAGTATATTTACTGGGCTCATGTTTTTCAGCTGACTCAATATCAGCCTTATGGTAATGGCAATTAGAACAAGTCATAGAAAACAAAAAGCATTTCCCAAAAAAAGGCACTTCTCTTTCATCTTCCATAAGAGTTAAGGCCTTCTTCCTGCACATCGGGCATTCCTGTCCCCTAATAATGGAAGGCTCTTTTATTTCTTCTTTTGCCATACCAGAAATTTTATCTTATTTGTTTAAATAGTTTTTGATTGCTCAAATTGGGTTTCATACCCCAAGCTCTGCTATGATTCTAGAAACCCAATTCTGAGGCTTAAAAAATACCCCACAACTTGCTGCGATTGGGATTTTTTATTAGAAAGAAATAGAAAAATATAATTAAAAATTTATTGTTCGCCGAACTCAGTCACTTCCTTGATCTCTTCCTTCTTTTTCTCTTCTGCCTTTCCTCTGTGTATCTTTCCAAATGAAGGAACAGCTGCAATCCAGTCATCTCCAAAACCAGCAATATCGCCCTCAATAGCATCGCAGGTTTTCTTCAGCTTATTTATGGCCCTTTTCAATTCAACAAGATCCTTATCTTTCAAAGGCTTGATATTTATCAGCGCAATTGTGTGGCCTTCTCTCAATGCATCTAAAATTTCTTTGATATTCTCAAAATCATCAAGGATAAATGGCCTCACAATAATCTTTGATGAAGAATCATTAGCTGGGTCTGTACCCAGTTCAACATAACCATCATGCTCAGCTTCACCCATAATCTCAGAACTTATATCTTCACCAAACATCTTTTCTTTCATTTTTGAAAAAAAACCAGCCATTTTTATAACCTCTCCATATTTTAGCTACTTTATAATCATTATCAGTTTTTAGTTAGACTACCCTATATTTAAAGTTATCGAAAAGTTAGTTTCTTAAAAAATCCTTTTTTGTATTTCGATAACTTTATAAACCATTCAGAAATCCACAATACTGATTTAAAATGAAGAGAATTGGCACTTATAGAAGAAAAACCAGGGCGAAATTTACTAAGCATTTTAAGAAAAAGGGAAAGATATCCCTGACAAATTATTTTCAGAACTTCGCTCCCGGAGAAAGAGTTATGCTTAGCGTAGAACCCGCAATACATAAGGGGATGTATGATCCTAAATTTATGGGAAAAGCAGGCATCATAAAAGAAAAGAAAGGCAAATGCTATGAAGTGAAAGTGCAAGACCAGAACAAGGAGAAATGCCTTATAGTTCATCCTGTACATCTAAAGAGGTTATAAAAAATGACCATACCTAAGATAATATCTGAAAAACCAATTAGTATGGCTGAAGTAAAGTCAGAGATAGAAAAGATAAAGAAACGTGACAAAGAGCTTTCTTTCAGGGCTGAAAGGGCTGAAGAATATCTTAATCAATTTGCGCATAAAAATACAATTAAATTAATTGAGTCTTTAAAGAAACTTAATCTTACAAGGCTTAAAGATGAGCATATAGTAAAAATAGCAGACCTTATGCCTAAAACAGTTGAACAGCTGAAGATAATACTCCAGGGTTATACTATAACATTAACTAAAGACAACATAAAAAGCATTGTTGATGAAGTGAATAAGTTAGTTTGATACTTTTCTAGTTTTCTTTTTTTCAGCCTAATATATTAGTACTTACGTTTTACATTAAAATTTTCATTTAGGAAACATTTAAAAACACAGGTATCAAAGAAGATGGAATGGGGACTGGTAAATTAATAATTTAAGAAGAGATAAGTATAAAATGGAATCCCAAAAAGAAGAAAAAGCAACAATACTTGATTACCTGCCTAATGGCTACCCTTTTGATACCAGGCCAAGCCATCTCAAAAATGCAGTAGCTCAGGCTATAGGAAAAAAGCATTTTGTACTTCTCGAGCTGGTTCCGAAAAAAGAAATCTACCTGCAGCCCCATGAAGATGTATATATCGGAGAAGGGAAAAGGGATAAGATACACCATATAGTAGGAAAAATACCCTTATCAAAACTTACTGAAACAGCAAAATCCGAGCTTTCTTTTGTTATTAAGGAATCTATTATTAATAATAATAAAAAGTTCGTTGACTTTTTTAATAATGCTCAGCCTTTAAGCACCAGAATGCACCAGCTTGAGTTATTGCCGGGCTTGGGAAAAAAACACATGTGGGAGATTATAGAAGCAAGGAGAGATGAGCCTTTCAAGGATTTTGAAGACCTGAAGAAAAGGGTAAGGCTTATGCCTGAGCCGGAAAAAGTAATCATGAAGAGGATTATGCAGGAATTAGGCGGCGAAGAGAAGCATAATATATTTGTTGAGATTTGACTTAATTTATACATTACCTTTTTAAATTCATCTCTTTCTCTTTTTTTCATGATACAGAAAATAAAAGATCTCCTGAGAATAAAAGAAGAGATTTCTGAACTTTCTAAAAAATTTGATGAAAATACTAATCTGGTAAATAACTTAAATGAAAATATATCATCACTAAAAAATGAAATCGATGCATTGAAAGATTCTCAAAATAATCTAGCCGCAAAATTCAAAGAAGATTCTGATTTAATAAAAGAGACCAAAGAAGAGCTGAGAAAAGAGATAAGTGATTTCAAGCTGATTAAATCAAGGCTTGAAACTAAATTAGTTGAGAAATTTGATGAAGAGATAAAAAAAGAGCTCTTGCCAAGATTTGACAGGCTTGAAAGGCATGTAAAGGAATTCGAAGAGCTGGGAGTTAAAGTAGCTATAATCGCAAAAAGGGTTGTTACATTAGGCTCTGAGCTGCAAAAATTCTGTGATATAAGCAATAATATAAAGACAGGAGATTTCGAACTCACCAACTTCGCTCAACAGCTTAAATCAATGGACAACGAAAAATTGGAACTGATGCGCAAGATAGACACCTTAGAAAGATTGATTTCAAAGATGCGAAGAAGCAGCAGGTAATTTTTATAAATAACAAAAATTTGCTAATATATAGAATGGGCTCGTCCTGTTTAAATGGCAAAGCCATTTTAACATGCTCAGGAACCGAATCAAAATGGTCTGATGGTTCCTGACATATCTTCACGCTTTAGCGTAGAGTATTACGGACCCGCATTACAGTTAGCAAATTTTTGGAATCATTGAGTCGAGCCACAGGTTCGAGCCCATATTCACTTGCTAAAGCAAGAGGTATTAGGCTCGACTCAACGATAAATGCAGATAATCATTATAATTAACGGGCCCTTAGTCTAGTGGCTAGATTGTTTAAAATCAATCCTATAGATGACGTCACCTCGACATGGTGAAGGTCCCCGGTTCGAATCCGGGAGGGCCCATTAATTTTTTGTCAAGAATTAATCTCTAATTTCCAGCTGTCTTTCTAAATATTCATGAAAAAGAGGTCAAGTTCAATCGATTTTCTCGCAATATTAATATAATGGCAGTACTCCATGCCTTATATGAAGCTGCATATTCCATTCTATCCTATGCCTAAAGAGAAAGCGAATTATTGCGGTCAATTTGTATTAAAACCAATATTTGAATATCTTCTTAAAAAACAATATAACATAGAATCTCTATCAAAATTAAGTGAAAAATTTGATGATGGATTTACTTTAACAGTTGGATTAGCATATGCAGGATTGCATGAAAAATTAAAAGTTAAATATATAACAAAAAGTAAAGAGTTAATTTCTAATGAAGGGGTACCAGATGTTGAAAATATGTATAATAACGCCAAACTTAATGATATTCAAAATAGGGCAGAAGTCTTATTGAATAAATCAAAGAGGCTTGGATTGCAGTTTGAAATTAGAGAACCCGATATTTCTGAATTAATAAAAGAAATTGATAAACACAGCCCCATTGTCGTAATTATTGATTTTGGCAAAATATACAATATTGATAGGCAAATTTTCCATTTTGTTATTGTTACCGGGTATGATGATAAAAACGTATATTTTCATGATGTTGGCCCAAAAAATCCAGCACCACATAAAAAAATTGAAAAAAAACACTTCTTAAAGGCATGGAGCGCTCTAGGTACAGATATGGACACTGTAATATTTTCAAAATAAATTGCGAGAAAATCAACTTTTCAGCCAAAATCCTGATGGCCCCATTCTTAATCCTAAACCTATCACAAGTTTTATATATCTCTTTTTTATATTTAAAGCTTCAGAGGTGAAACTATCGCTAAAGAAAAATACTCCGGGTATATATTTATGGTGGTCTTTGCAATACTGCTTGTTCTGGTATTCTTTATCTTAAAGCCTTTTATTAACGCAATATTAGCTAGTTTTATCATAGCTTATATCTTCTATCCAGTCTACAAATTAGTAAAAAAAGTGGTAAAAAACGAATCTTTAGCTTCTTTTTTAGTCAGTATTCTCGTTGTTCTCATTTTTACAATTCCATTGGTATTTCTTGCGAATGCCTTATCAAATCAGGCAGTGGACATATATGCCTTTACTAAAGTCAAACTTGATGAATTGGAAGGGGGAGCCATATCCGAGCAGCAATGTGGTGAAAGCAACATCATCTGCAGAATTTCCCTTATACTTGAAAAATACCTGGGTGATCCTGTTGTAAACTCCCAGGTTCAGGCCCTTACTAAGAATGCTACAGTTTTCTTGGCAAATGCCGCAGCTAACTTTGTATTTTCCATTCCCAGATATCTTATCAGCTTTTTTATCATGGTGTTTATATTATTCTATCTTCTAAAATCAGGCAGCAATGTTATGGAAAGGATAAAAGGACTCCTGCCTTTAAAGAAAGTACATAGAAAAAATATCTTTGAGCAGTTGAAAGATGTTACATATGCAGTTATTTACGGGCATATACTTGTAGCAGCTATCCAGGCACTTATAGGTGGAATTGCTTTCTGGATATTTGGGATTAAATCCCCCATCCTATGGGCTGTAATTATGTTCTTTTTTGCATTGATGCCTTTCTTAGGCACACCAGTTATATGGATTCCTGCAGTTATCTTTAAATTTATGGCAAGCCACCCTCTCCAAGCCACTGGATTGCTCATAATAGGCTTGTTTATCTCAACAATTGATAATTTCATCAAGCCGAAGATAGTTTCAGAAAAAGCCAAAGTCCATCCTGTCATAGTTCTTCTTGGGGTTATTGGCGGGCTTTCTTTATTCGGTATTATCGGAATAATCATAGGCCCTGTAATACTTTCCATATTTATGGCTTTCTTGGATATATATGAGGAGAGAGAAATTGAAGCTAAAGGTTAAAGCATTAGGAATTTCTACAGGCGGCCCATTGGTAGCAGTCATAAATGAAGAAGATGCCAAGATTCTGGATTTACATCCCTCGGACAGGATAAAGATTTTCCACGGCGAGAATTTCGAAACAACAGTTGTCGATATAGCGAAAAGATCGAGTAGAATACCTAAGGGGTCTATCGGAGCGATGGACGAATTATCTGATTCTATGAATTTAAAAGATAATTCTTTAGTCACAATTAAAGTTGCCAGAAAGCCCCTTTCTTTAGATTACATAAAGAAAAAGCTTGATGGATATCATTTAAGCAGGGAAGAGATTGAGCAGATTATATGGGATATTGTTCATAATAAGCTTAGTGATGTAGAGCTTACTTTTTTCATATCAGCATGTTATTGCAATCCAAATACCATGGATGAAACAGTCTGGCTCACAAAGGCAATGGCGCAGGAAGGCCAGATACTTAAACTGAATAAAAAAGTAATAATAGATAAGCATTCGATTGGCGGCATCCCAGGCAACAGGACAACCATGATTCTTGTTCCTATAATGGCTGCTGCCGGCTATACAATGCCTAAAACAAGCAGTCGCGCAATTACTTCTCCTGCCGGAACAGCAGATACAATGGAAGTCTTAGCTAAAGTTATTTTTCCTTTTCAAAAGATGAAAGATATAATCAGTAAGGCAAATACCTGCATTGTCTGGGGCGGTGCTTTAAATCTGGCTCCAGCTGATGATAAGATAATAAATGTTGAAAAAACCTTGATGATAGATGCAGAATCTCAGCTTCTTGCTTCTATTATGGCTAAAAAGCATTCTGTAAAATCTACACATGTTATCATTGATATTCCCGTGGGGCCTAACACAAAGATTACAGATTTAAGAAAAGCAAAGAATCTTGAAAAAAAATTCCGGCAGTTAGGTAAGAAGCTCGGAATGGAAATAAAAGTTATCTTAACAGATGGAAAACAGCCCATAGGGAATGGAATAGGCCCTGCTTTGGAAGCCCGAGATGTCCTGAAAGTTCTTAGGCAGGATATTGGCAGGCCCCTTGATCTGGAGAAAAAATGCCTCTTAATGGCTGCAAACTTATTTAGGATTCTTGGAAAGGAGGATGGATTAAACATCGCCAGAAAGATATTAAAAACCGGAAAAGCATATGAAAAGATGAAGCAGATAATAAAATTGCAGAAAGGTGCCCCTAATATAAAGCCGGAAGAGATACCTCTTGCAAAATTTGAATATGATATGATCGCAAAAAAGACAGGCAAAATAAAGTCAATAAATAATCTTTCGATAGCTAAACTGGCAAGGATAGCAGGAGCCCCAAAAAATCAAGGCGCAGGGATCTATCTTTACAAACACATAGGAAATAATATAAGAAAAGGGGAAAAAATTCTTACAGTATATTCAGGCACAAAAGAAGGAATAAATTATGTAAGAGATAGTCTCGGCAGCATGGCTGATATAGTTGTTTACTGAGATTATTCTTAAAAAGTTGCCCATTGCATATGATGCATAGGCCGCCCGATACTATGGCTATTTCGGTTGTCTTTGTATCTCATTGGACTCACTTCCCTTATGGGCCCCATCATTTTACCACAAATATTATGTATAAACAAAATAGAAAAAGATTTTGCAATTCATCTGCATCCTAAAGGATGCAGGATTTCCTGCTCAGGCTCATTTAATTCGAAACATATTTAAACAATTTCTTATCAATTGCTTCTATGCCAAGACCAGGTTCAATAATTCCAAAAGCGCCAATATCAAAGCTGATGCAGAAAGAAGGTGCAAAAAGAGTTTCTGAAGGAGCTGTCGAAGCACTGACAAGCTATCTTATAGATTATGCTTCAGAACTCAGTGAAAGGGCTGCAAAAATAGCAAGGCATTCAGGAAGAAAGACAATTAAAGCAGGAGATATTAAGATTGCTGTTAAGTAATTATACTGTCTTAAAGTATATATGGGGGGTAGTAAAATGAAATTAAAAAACTTTATTGCTTTATCTTTGATAATTTTGACAATGTTTATTGTTTATGCATGTTCAGAACCTAAATTAGATAATCCGCAGCAAGAACCACTCACTGAACCGGAAGATACAGTTGAAGAGCAGCCAGAAGAGGAACCAGTGGAGGAACTCCGGGAAGAAGAGCCAAAAGAAGAAACATGTTCTGACAAAGCTGTAAAATTAATTCCTGAAACACTTAGCCTGATCTTACCATCAAGCTATAATCCTAACACAACAGGCTGGCAGATAGAAGAAGATAGCAAATGGGAAGATGGTTCTTTGATAGATTTTAAGGGAGAGATAGAATTCCAGAAAGGGCGCTATTCCGGCGAAAACACAAATTACTGGTACACAAGAAATATCCAGAACGAGAAATTATTCGGCGAGGGCGGCCTTAAATATTCAAAGCAAGTTACAACCATAGAAGGAATCACAGGAAAGAATGAATTCTTGATCAAAGTAGATCTGAATCCAATCTTGATTGTAGAGCCTACAGAGCCCTTTGACCCTTACAGGGGCAGTTTTGAGATTATTGATATCAAGTTTGTCGAATGCAGGTGGATTGAATAATCCACTTAGTTAATTTTTTATATTCCCTATTTCCCCCCCATACTTGATGGGCTGGTAATTCAGTTCGGTAGAATGCTTGGTTGGCAATCGAGTTGCCCCGGGTTCAAATAGTTGGAGACAAAGTCTACAACGATTTCAAGCTCCGCTTGAATTTCCCGGTCAGTCCATTCTTTTATTTTTCTCAGATAAATTTATCTAAAAGAATAAAAGTTAGAAGTAGTGTTAGTTAATTATAACCTGCTTAAGAAGATTTATATAATAGTTATCTCATAGTACTTACATGGCATCAGTAGATTTGTCTGAACTAAAAAGAATTCTTAAAAAGATACTTCAAGCTTATCGCATAAGGCTAAAATGCATGGTTAAAAGACGCGATGCATTAATGAAGATAGCAACAAGATTCGAATATATAAATGATTACCCTGATATCTATAAGGATTTACAATATTGTTTAAGGTATGAAAAAAAATTATTAGATATTATTTCTAAAGAGGAAAAAGGAGCTGAGAACCAAATTGTACTTGCCTTAAACATATTGAAATCATCTATCCCTAACTTAGAGGAAGCTGCTCAAAAGGATAGAAGCTTAAAACGTCAATTAAAAAGAGATGAAATAAAAGTAAGGGGTGCTATTGAGATATGCAATGCAGCAGTTGATTTCTTAGAAGCAGCTGATAATGATATAAAAAGTATTGAGAAAAGAATGAAGCTCGAGGAGTATTTCATTGAAAAGCCGGCTGAAGAAAGCTTCAATAAATTTATTAAAGAATGGCAGAAAGAACTTATTGCAAATAATACTCTACTTAAACATATAAAAAAGATAGTGAAAAAGGTAAAGCATAGAAATGAGATGTGGATAGATTATGTTAAATATTCCGGAGCAGCTACTGGGGTAATGGGCGCAACTGGTGCAGGGATAGCACATGCAGCTTTAGGTCGTTTGGATACTACAATAGCTGGAGCTGCAATAGGTGCTAGTATAAGTTTCATCGCTTTTGTTTTTAGTTTGTATGAATATTATAAAGATGTTGTGAAAATTGAAATTGAAGATAAAAAATTGATAGAAAGAATAATGAGTTCAAAGGGAATCAAAATGCATTGGTGGAGCAAATTGTAATAATGTCTCATTTTAAAAAGAATTCCACATTACCTTAAGTATGGATAAGGAATTAGAATTATTAATAGAAGTAGATTTTTTAATAAGAGAACAATCATTGTTATTAAGTCAATTCGAAGGATTAAAGATCGATTCAACTTGCGGCGGACATATAAGGACAGAAGAATGGGTGCCGCATAGGGATAGGGAAGGCAGTTATTTAGTATTATATTATTTTATTCCGGGATTAGATAGGGTCATAAATAGGAAGGATAGAAAAAATAATCCGGAAAATGACATAGTTATAAATTATGAATATTTTGGACAAGAAATAAATCGGGAAGTGTTTGGTAATGGTGTACATGAGTCTGCTGATGAATTTATGTTTCTGCCTTTTGATGATATTCAGGGCCATTTGAGGAATCCAAAGATTCAGCAATTATATTTCGACTGCCCGCACTTATATTTTAAGGAGTTAAGAGAGAACTCAAACTCAATTGAAACTAATTCCTGTTATGTGGAAATCCTGCAACACAGCCGGCATCTTTTACCAATAGAAAAGCAACAAGAAACTAATATCAATTGGAATATATCCAACAGTCACTCTAATCTGACCTGATTGCAATCACCCTCAGCCAGTCCATTTCTAAATTTTGATATTTTTTTATATTGCCACCCTAATTTGTTAATTTATACCCCAAGTTCAAAAACTTACATTCGAATTCATAAAGTAATTTTTTTGCAACTGCAGGACACCCTGAAGATAGACGAATACTTTTTCCTTCAACAAATATTGGATACTGTTTGCATACTGATGGTCTTAGCCTGTTCTTGTGAATTGTACATGAGCAGGCAGAAAGTCTTGGGCAAGATTTACCCAGGGATAATGCATAATTTTTTTCATCTATTTGGATTATTATATCCCGATCTTTAAATTCTTTTATTCTATTTTGTGTAATCAGTTCTGCCTCTTTAAGCGTCAGCGCTAAATGCCCTTTTCTGCAACAGTATGCTTTACATTCTTCTATGCAAAAATTACTGATGGATCTTCTTGCTTCGTTTGCAACCTGTTCGATATCCAAACTTATCGCCTTTTAGAACGATGTTTTTTCTTTGATCTAAATTTATTTTTAGAATATGATCTCTTATTTTCAGACGAAGAGTTAGACTTATGCTTGAAAGTTGAATTTCTACGGTAAGAGTTCTTTGGCGGTGGTTTTGCCGCCGAACCCACTGCATTTTTGGCGGTTTCTGAATGGAAGTCATGATCCATCACTTCAATTTTTTGCTTTATCAATTTTTCAATATCATTAAGGTAGCTTCGTTCCTCAGCAGCACAAAATGAGAATGCAGTTCCATCAGTTCCGGCCCTGGCAGTTCTTCCGATTCTATGAACATAGCTTTCAGGTTCGTTTGGAAGTTCAAAATTTATGACATGGGAAATATTATCAATATCTATCCCCCTGGCAGCGATATCAGTCGCTACAAGAACTTTAATTTTACCTGTCTTAAAATCTTTGATTGCCTTGGTTCTTGCATTCTGCGATTTATTTCCATGAATAGCGTCTGAAGAAATACTATTTTTCTTAAGGATTAACGCTACTTTATTTGCCCTATGCTTTGTTCTCGTGAAAACCAAAACACTTGTTAGATGTTCATGTTTAAGAAGGTTTATTAATAGATTTATTTTTGAATTCTGATCAACAAAAAAAATGCGTTGTTTTACATTTTCAACAGTAGTTGCTTGAGGGGTGACTTCAATATGGATTGGATTTTTTAAGAGGCTATTTGCAAGTGAATTAATTGTTGGAGACATAGTTGCTGAAAAAAACAGCGATTGTCTTTTATGCGGTAATTGAGCAATTATTTTCTTGATATCGTGGATGAATCCCATATCTAGCATTCGGTCTGCTTCATCTAATACAAAAAATTCTATATTCTTAAGGGTAAGTTTTCTTTGATTTAATAAATCCAGTAATCTACCCGGTGTTGCAACCAGAATATCCACACCATTAGACAAAGCCTGAACCTGTCTTCCTTGTTTTACTCCGCCAAAAATTACTGTATGTTTAAATTTTAAAAACATCCCATATGTCCTAAAACTTTCTCCTATCTGTGCAGCAAGTTCTCGAGTAGGAGTAATTACCAAAGTCTTAATCTCTCTAGGATATTTTTCAGTCATCCTTTGCAGTATTGGCACTACAAATGCAGCAGTTTTACCAGTACCTGTTTGCGCAATGCCTATCAAATCTTTACCTAGTAAGAGACTCGGGATCGATTCTGATTGTATCGGAGTAGGTATGATATACCCTTCTTTAGTTAAGGCCTTTTCGAGCGGCGGAATCAATTTTAAGTCTTTGAATGATATTTTTCTGTCCATTTCAATTTAAAGTATTCTTTGTGTTATAAATGTATGTTATTATTTGATGTGGATGTAATGATATTCCACCTCACAAAATGTATCAATTAACAAAACAAGCACATAAGTTTGATAAAGTTAAAGAATTAACAAAAAAATCCAAGATTTATTTGTAAGTGTTGTGGAAAAACTGCAAATGACAAAGAAAACATATGCAGTCCAGATACATTAAATTAAGCTTTTCCCTTTCTTAGCATCACAAAAAGAGTATATTGACAATCAGTCCATTATACCCTTCAGGTCACTTTTGAGTCCACTAAAAACACAGTCACTCCAATCTGGCCTGATCGCCTGCAGAATCGGCCAGTCCACCTATTTTACAAAAAAAGTTTAAGAATATTAAACTTTTATTATATAATAGAGACATTTAAATACTTTTATGTATTATATCTTATTATGGTATCAGAATTCGATGTATTCTATATAATAGCTACAAAAGGTGAATTGAAGATAGTTGATATAGTTGATGCACTCAATAAGGAAACAGAAGAATACCAGAATATATTCAATAATGTCATAAAACTGGAAAAACAAGGATATGTAAAGAGAAACGGAACTGTAAAAATAGTACATAGTAAAAAGTCAGTTTCCTTATTTAATCTCATCTCATTTTGCATGAATAATGGCCTTAATTACAATCTACTTTTCAAGAAATCCATGCTTGAATTTCTGAATATTGTTAAAAGAAAAGAGTTCTTTACAATTAATGATGCAAACATTCATGCAGCAACATTTAAGTCTTATGTGGAGCTGCTAAACAGATATGGTTTCTTATTAATTGTCTCAAGAAAACCTTTGAAATGCAAATTACTCAGGAACCATTTCTTGATTGACTTGCTTAGATTCTTTGGGTATAGTATAGAATTTTATACACCAAAGAACTCAAGCATGATTAAACAGATAACAAAAGAGTTTAAGACTTATAAAAGAAGACAAAGAGAAGGATATACTGTAAGAAAAGACCTGGAAAATATTAGAGAAGCAAGTTTTATCCATACAAGCCTAAGCCTTGAGGGAAACCCTATCACTTTGCCTGAAACCCAAAAACTGATTTTAGATGAGATTGTGCCTGAGAAATATAAATTATCCCAGATTGAAGAAGTGACAAATTACAAAAAAGCAATTGATCTGATGATTGAAAATGCAAAAAGAAAAATTAAGCTGACATTGCCTTTGATTCTGGATTACCATAGGCTGGCTATGGCTGCAATAAAAGAAGCTGGCAAGACAAGAGCACAAAATGTGATTATCAAGAACAATCCGAACTTCAGGACAAGTGACTGGCAAGATATTCCCGAGAAATTGGCTGATCTTTTGGGAGAATATAATAATTACATGAAAAAGAAAAAAGATATGGAGGAGGTAATAAAATTTGCCTCTTATTTTCATAATGAATTTCAGAGGATTCATCCTTTTATTGATGGCAACAGCAGGATATCGAGATTACTTTTATTCTATATATTAAGGGGAGAGGGAATTCCAGTATTGGAATTGCCTTTAGGCTATTTTGACATTTATCTCGATTTCACAAAAAGGTCAGTAAAAAGGGATGATGATTCATTCAGGTATCTTATTGAGGAGATTATATTCATGAATCTGAAGGGGGTTAATTCTGCGTATCTATGATAAATGATATAGTTTAACCAATCCTTAAAAGCCACAAAATGATATTATTGATGGCAGTCCATGATTTAATTATAATTCCCGCCTTATTTATGAATATTTCTTCTATGTCCGATTTCAATTACATAAATAATCATAATATTTTTTTGGATATCAAGAATTACCCTGTATTTTCCAACCCTCAATCTAAAAAAATTGCTGCCAACTATTTTTTTCACATGGGGGTAAGGTCTAACTCTAATCCGCCCTAATGTAGAAATGATTCTGATCTGAATATCCTTTCCTAATTTATATAGCTGTTTTTGAGCAGTCTTTGAGAACTCAATATTGAACATTTTACAAGCCTAATTCTTTTTTGACCTGCTCAAGAGTTACAGTTTTGCCTTCTTTAATCTCTTTTCTTGACTGTGCTATATGTCTTTTTGTTTCTTCTGATAGTTCCATATTATCTTCTAGTAAATCCCAGATTATCTCTTCATAGCTCTCTTTATGATACATTTTTCTGTTTCTTAGTTCTTCCATCAATTTATTACTAACCTGGATTGTTGTTGCCATAGCAACTATATAAGTCACTATAGTATATAAATCTTTTGATTTTAATCTTTTTCCAAACATTTTTAAACCTATAATTTTTTCTGATTATATGTTGCTAGTAATAAATCTTGGCTCTCAATTGGCCCATTTAATAGCAAGAAGGGTGAGGGATTTAGGCGTTTATTCTGAAATAGTTCCTTACGATATTTCTGCAGAAAAAATCAAAGCATTAAAGCCAAAGGGAATTATCCTCTCAGGAGGCCCTTCCTCAGTCTATGAAAAAAATGCTCCTTTAATTGACAATGAAATATTCAACTTAGGCATTCCTGTTTTAGGAATTTGCTATGGCCTGCAGTTGATAGGCAAAGCATTTGGCAAAGTAGAAAATTACCAGATAAAGGAATATGGAAAAACATCCCTTAAACTAAAAAAGAACGGAAAGCTATTGGAAAAATTATCAAAAGATGAGCAGGTCTGGATGAGCCATGGAGATGCAATAACTAACTTAGACAAGGATTTTGAGGTTCTTGCATCAACTAATTCCTGCAAGTTAGCTGCAATAGAAAACCATAAAAAGAATATCTATGGCCTTCAGTTCCATCCCGAGGTTGTTCACACATTAAAAGGAACAGAAATTTTCAGGAATTTCCTATTCAGGATATGCAAAGCAAAGAAAGATTTTAATATTTCAGATATGAAAGAAAAACTGATCAAAGAGATAAAAGAAACCGTGGGCAATAACGAAGTGCTGATGGCCACATCCGGAGGAGTAGATTCAACTGTAGCAGCAGTTTTAGTTCATCATGCAATAGGGAGAAAACTTCATTGCATCTTTATTGACCATGGATTAATAAGAAAGAATGAGAAAGAAGAAGTAGACGCTAAATACAGGAAATATTTCAAGTTTGAAAATTATTACTCTGTTGATGCTTCAGCTATATTTCTAAAAAAATTAGAATGCATTTCAGACCCAGAAGAAAAAAGAAAGATAATAGGCCATACTTTTATTGAAGTTTTTGAAAAACATGCAAAACAACTCGAGAAAAAACATCCAAAAATCAAATTTCTAGGTCAAGGCACGATTTACCCGGATAGGATAGAGTCTGCGCAGCCCTCAAAACAGGCATCAAAGATTAAGTCTCATCATAATCTCACTTTGCCTGAAAAAATGAATCTAAAAGTCATAGAACCGTTAAAGGACTTATACAAAGATGGAGTAAGAAAACTTGGAAAAGAGCTCGATATACCAAAAGAAATCCTAAATAGGCACCCTTTCCCGGGCCCAGGCCTTGCTATAAGGATTTTAGGCGATATAACCAAGGAAAAACTGGAAATAGTAAGGGAAGCAGACAATATCTTCATAGAAGAGCTAAAAAAATCAGGATATTATGATAAAACCTGGCAGGCATTAGCTGCCTTATTGCCAATAAAGACAGTAGGAGTAATGGGAGATGCGAGGACTTATGAATATATTATTACACTAAGGGCTGTCACATCTGTTGATGCAATGACAGCAGACTGGGCAAAGTTGCCAGATAAATTGCTTGGAATGATTTCTAATAGGATTGTAAATGAAGTTAAAGGCGTTAACAGGGTTGTTTATGACATCACGCAGAAACCACCTGCTACTATAGAATATGAGTGATAGCTTTCTGTTCGTGCAGCTCCGAGCTTAGCGAGGATGTTGTACTCTTTCCCGAGGCTTTCGAAAAGGCTCCGCAGAAACCACCTGCTACTATAGAATATGAATAAACTGGTTTTAAAGGATGCCAAAATTACTTTCTATAGAATACGAATAAAATTAAAAGAAAAAATAAAAAAATTTATGTTGAGTTAGTTTCGTTTCCTCCGGATATACAGTAGCCATTAAAACATCCATTACTGCACCATTGGTAGATATAGTCTGTTGTTTGGTTTGAACAACTTGAGCTGCATGTTCCTGCATTAGTGCATATATAGTTTGTCCATGCCCTATGGACATTATTGTCAGCTCCACAGTAAGTAAGCCCAACCCATCTATTTGTTCCGCAGTTTAATGCAGAACTACACTCTATGTTTAATCCTTCATCCGTTTCATTGTTACAGTTGTTATCAAGGCCATCACATATCTCAGTAGTTGGGCCTGCTTCGCCAATACAAGCACCCCAAGATCCGCTATTGCAGGTTTGAGTGCCTGTTTCACATTCACCAACATCTGATCCGCATGGTTTAGTTTGTCCATTAGAACAATCGCAGCCATCATCTATAACACCATCACAGTCATCATCCACACTGCCATCGCATATTTCATCTGTTGGATCTATATTGCCTTGACATAGGCCCCATGACCCCTCAGTACATATAGAAATTCCATACTCACATGCTCCAACATCTGTAACACCGCATTGCATTGTTAAATCCTCATCAATAAAAGAATCACAGTCATTGTCTACACCATCACATATTTCTGTAGTTGGGATACATCCGCAGTCAACCACACAACTAAATACAGTTTCGCCTCCTTCACATACTCCATCTCCGCAACAAGCAATTACATCTCTTGGTGCACAATCTGAGCAATCTGATCCTTCTTTAGTTGGATTACATTTCCCATCACAAATACCTTTGAAGCAAGCATCGCAACTTCCTGTTGGTGGTCCAAATTCTTTGGGACAGTCTGCAGCACAGCTATTGCAATCTTCGCCAGCAGCACTTCCTTCACAAACTCCGTCTCCACATGGATTTATTCCACAGTCTTCTGGACAATTCTCTGAATCTTCGCTGCTTTCACAAACCCCATTTCCACAAGTTGAAGTTCCACAATCTTCTGGACATTTTGCAGAATTCTCTCCCGGGTCACAGACTCCATTTCCACATACTGCTTTAGCATCTCCTGTAATAGTGGCATCACATCCACTAAATACCAATGATAACACTATTATTGACAAAATCACTATTCCTACTCTATTATTCATTTTATCACCTCTATTGAGTTTATTAGTATACTTTTTACTATACTGGTTTATAAATATTCCTATTTAAAACACCCTTTCGAAACTTCAATGCTTTAGCTTTGAAGGCTTATAAGCATAGCTTAAAAGAAGGCTCCGCAGAAACCTGTTACTGCTATAGAATATGAATAAAAATATGTTGAGTTAATCCTGGTTTCTTCCTTTTTCCATGATTAGAAGCTGAGTTTTCCATCCAGCCTATTTGACTGGCAGTGCATAATTCTTTTTAGCGTTAATCCCCTGAGCCAACCTAACTGGCAGGCATGATATAGATTCTTGCAATAAGAATCCTATAGCGAATGTAAAGTGTGTGTGTATTTTCGAGCCCGCACCAATTGAACACAACCTTATACAAACGAATTATCTGATATTTCCTGCGATTAAAACTTGAACTTCTTTAATTATTCAATTCATATTCACATTTTTCGTAACCATTTGTAAAAGGGAAATGTTTTGAATAACCGACCAAAAGATTTTTAAAATAGCAATTTTTAAGCTAGTGCTTAATAAGGGAGTTAGGGAATATATGACAGCTATTTTACTTATCGGAAATGGGGCAAGAGAGCATGCTATTGCTGAAGCAATAGTAAGGAGTAATGAAAATCCAGAACTATTTGCATATATGAAGAGCAATAATCCGGGGATTGCAGGCCTCTGTGATGATATACAGATAGGCTCTTATTCTGATTTAGATGAGATAAAGGCATTTGCACAGTCTATTGTCCCTGATTTTGCTTTTATTGGGCCTGAAGACCCATTGAATAAGGGAGTTGTAGATGCTTTAGAGTCAATAGGCATACCTTGTGTCGGGCCTAAAAAGGAACTAGCAAAACTAGAGACATCAAAGTCATTCACAAGATTGTTGATGAAGAAATATGATATTAAGGGCAATCCTAAGTTCAGGGTTTTTGAAAGCATGGCAGGAATAAAAGAATTTCTTGCCGAATTGGATGGGAGTGTAATAAAGCCTGATGGATTAACTGGGGGCAAGGGTATCAGGGTACAGGGAGACCATTATGAGACAGATGAAGATGCTTTAAAATATTGCAAAGAGGTGCTGGAAAAACACCCTTCTGTTATTATTGAGGAAAAGCTGGAGGGGGAAGAGTTTTCTCTGCAATGCTTTACAGATGGTGTGAATGTTGTTGATTGCCCGCCTGTGCAGGATCATAAGAGGGCTTATGTTGATGATAAAGGGCCTAATACTGGTGGAATGGGCTCTTATTCTGATTCTGATCATTTACTTCCTTTCCTGAAAAAAGAAGATGTTGAAGATGCACATGAGATTACTGTGAAAATGGCCAAAGCAAT
Organism: Nanobdellota archaeon; assembly: GCA_023140175.1. Classification (GTDB taxonomy): domain Archaea; phylum Nanobdellota; class Nanobdellia; order Woesearchaeales; family WJIZ01; genus WJIZ01. The sequence goes on from JAGLMD010000082.1 coordinate 38,585, forward strand.
CAAAGAAGAGACCGAAGAATTATATAAAGGAGTGATGTATGGCGGGTTTATAGTTACGAAAAATGGGGTAATGCTTATTGAATATAATGCAAGGCTTGGAGATCCTGAAGCCATGAATGTCCTTACGATATTGAAATCTGATTTTGTTGAATTATGCAGAGGAATTATTAATGGGAATCTTGATGAGTATGATATTGAGTTTGATAATATGGCTACAGTCTGCAAGTATGCTGTTCCGGAAGGATATCCCATCAATCCAGTGAAGAATGAGAAAGTTTCCTTATCTGATGTTCCAAAAGATACAGATGTTTTTTATGCGTCTGTGGATAAAAAAGAAGATGGACTGTATATGACTGGTTCAAGGGCAATTGCTTTTGTCGGAATTGGGTCAGATATTGAAGAAGCACAGGTAAAGGCAGAAAATGCAGTATGTTCTGTCAAGGGAAAGGTATTCCATAGGGAAGATATAGGCACAAAAGAGCTTATCCAGAAAAGAATTGACCATATAAGGGAATTAAGAGGATAATAATGATGCAACAGGAGTTAATTTTTGGAGTAATTGGCGGATTGGGCTTGTTTATCTTTGGCATAAAAATTATGAGCGAAGCTTTGAAAAAAGTTGCCGGAGAGAAGATGAGGGAAATTCTAAGGTATCTTACAAACAATAGGTTCTCTGGCCTGGGATTGGGGGCTATTGTTACATCAATAATCCAAAGCAGCTCAGCTACAACAGTAATGGTTGTTGGTTTTGTAAATGCCGGCCTGATGACTTTGGTTCAAGCTATTCCTGTTATCCTGGGTGCTAATATTGGTACAACAATAACAGCACAGCTTATTGCTTTTAAGTTAACTGATTATGCATTGCCCATTGTAGGAGTAGGGGCTGCCCTTTTTATGTTTGGAAAGAAGAAAAGGACTAAGCAGGTAGGGGAAGCAATTCTTGGTTTTGGAATATTATTCCTTGGATTGAGCATAATGGGTGGCAGTGTAAAATCTCTGGGGTCAAGCTCTGTAATCCATGATGTTTTTGCCGCTTTTAGCCATAATCCTGTTCTGGGCATAATTATAGGAATGATCGTTACAGCGATTGTTCAATCAAGCTCTGTGACCACAGGAATAATACTTGTGATGGCAGGTATGGGCCTGCTTGACTTAAATGGTGCTATTCCATTAGTGTTCGGAACAAATATAGGCACTTGTGTAACTGCAATAATTGCAACCTTAAGAACAAATATTACAGCTAAGAGGGCAGCTGTTGCACATGTTATTTTTAATGTTACCGGCACTATAATTGCTATGCTCATGCTTCCCCTATATATTTATATTGTCACTCGCATCTCATTTAGTATAGAGAGGCAGATTGCAAATGTACATACTATATTCAATATTGTCAATGCCCTTATTTTTATCGGGTTTGTTCCATTATATGCTAAATTAATCAATAAGATTGTTCCTGGCGAGGATATAGTCATTGAGCAGGGGCCTAAGTATCTTGATAAGAATCTTCTCAATACCCCTTCAATAGCTGTAGATGCAGCAAAGAAAGAAATATTGAGGATGATGAGATATGCGAAAGAGATGGTAGAAATAGCTATGAATGCTTTCAGTACAGATAATAGAAAGGATATTGAAAGGGTTCATGGCAGAGAAGATCTTGTGGATGAGTTAAGAGATGCAATAGCTGGCTATCTTGTAAAGATTGCAGAGGAAGAGATAAGCGAGACAGAGGCAAAAATGATTCCGTCTTTTTTACATAGTATAAATGATATAGAAAGGATAGCAGACCATGCTGAGAATATGGCAGATCTTGCAGAACGTAAGATAGATGAAGGTATAACTTTAGCTGAGGAAGAGAGATTGGATATAGACAGGATGTATGTCATTGTAAAAGATATGATTTATAATGTTACTAAAGCAATCTCTGATCTTGATAAAGAACTGACACAAGAGATATTCAGAAAGGAGAGAGAACTAAACCATAGTTTCATAAAATTCAGAGAGAACCATGTAAATAGGCTTAATATTAAGGTGCATAGCGGTTCAGCGAGCATTATTTTTGTTGATATGCTTACGAATTTTGAAAAGATAGGAGATCATACCACAAATATAGCGCAGGCAATACAAGGTAAATTCCAGTGGAATCTTGATGATATTTACTGAAAAAAGCAGGATAAGAAAAAGAATTCTTGAGAAAAGGAAAAAGCTTACTGACGAAGAAGCTAAAAGAAAGAGCAGGATTATTATTGATAAGCTTAAAAGAGATAAGGATTATATTAAAGCGAAAAAAGTAATGTTCTATGTTTCTAAAGGTAAGGAAGTAGAGACTAAGGAGATTATAAAGGAAGAATTATGTGATGAAAGGAAAGTCATTGTCCCTAAGGTTCATGGGAAAGGATTGCTATGCTGCGAATTATCTGATCTTGATAATATGGAATTTAACTGTTATGGTATTCTAGAGCCTGCAGATGAGATTAAATGCGATATCTCTTCAATAGATTTGATAATTGTTCCGGGTATTGCGTTTGATAAGAATGGACATAGAGTAGGCTATGGAAAAGGATATTATGATGATTTGTTGAAGGATGCAAAATGCAGGAAGATTGCTTTGGCATATGACTTCCAGATAGTCGAGAATATTCCTAAAGATGAATGGGATATAAGTGTTGATAAGATCATTAGTGATTAGAATCTTTTCTTTCTTGTAATAGGAATCAGTTAAATTTAAATATTGATTAATTCTTAATCTTTATTTAGGGGGTGATTAAATGAGTTATTGTAAATACTGTGGCAGGGAGCTTTTTGAAGGAGAAGAAAGCAAGGGAATTTGCAAAAAGTGTGAGGAGAAAACCCCGGCAACTTCGTCCAAATCATCTAAGGATGAAGCTAAGCTTAACAGCATATTTCTAGAAGATGATGAAAAACTGATAGCTTCACTTAAGAGTGGCTGGCTAAGGAACCTTACATTAGAGAATGCCATGGCACAAGAGTTTGTCATACTTTCTCAAAAAAGAGTATATTATTCCGGAACAACTGTAGGTGAGTTAGGCGGCAGGAAAGGCGTGAGGATAAAAGGCCTGCAAATACTGCCACTTGAAAAGATTGATGCTATACAATTTGCTCAAGTACAGAATATGATGCTTCTTGTATTGGGTGTGTTGACCCTTCCCCTCTTTGGAGTCGGAATAATATTCCTGGTAGCCTACTTTTTAACAAGAAAACAGGCATTGATAATAGGCACAGCATCAGCATCAGTGGAGATATCTTTCAGTGCCTATGGCATGAGGAGTATAATGGATTTTGCAAAGGCATTGGGTAAAGAATTAAGCAAAAAGAAATAAAAGATGAGAGAGATAAGCTGGAAGAATCTTTATTTTTTTGAGAAACTTGTTTTTTTATTAGGGTGGTTTTTCTTAATCCGCCCTAAAGAGATTAGTCCTATATTTCCCAGTTAAAAACAGAAGCTAAAGCAGTGGCTTAGGGCAGTTTTCCATTAACTTTTTTTGAAACTTCTTTCACTAATTTAATTCCCTCAACTTCTTCCACCATTATTTCAATAGGAACAAGCCTTCCGACAGTAGTATGTTTATAATTACCATTTACATTAGTTGTTGTTTTACTTTCTCTAAATCTATTTAGATTATCTTTAAACCAATGTACAGCCCTCTTTAGCGGCATTATATACATAGAATCACTTTTAGTAAAGTAATAAAACAGATATTTTGCCTTACTTTTTACAAAACAACCCATCGTTCCTAATGCTTCGTTACTTAATGTTTCTAACCAAAAATTTCCAGTAGCATAGTTATCAGTCTTTACTTCAACAAAAATCATAATTTTATCTTCTCCCTTTTTGTAAACCCACACTAAATCAATATCTTTCTTTTGATAAGCTGGATCATCTTCTACATTTTTTACGTCTATTGTTTTCTTTAATGAACGCAGATACTTGCAGGCTATATCAATTCCTTTTTTAGAAAAGTCGTTCTTCTCTTCAAAAGTGTAAGATTTGGCCATTATGAATTACCTCCAAGAACCTTGACAGCTTCTTCTTCAGTTAATAATTTGCCTTCTTGGTTATAAAATTTAAAGCCCTGCTTTATTGGTGCATAGTTGAATTCGAAATACTCCCTTAATCTTATCCAAAGAGCCTGTTTGTTTCTATCCCATCCGTTCCAATATCTGATATCCTGCTCAACTGCCAGCCATTTTGATGCTTTCAAAAGTAATTCAACTGAAAAACCAATATTTTCATCCTCAAAATCTTTTAATATCTCTTCTGGTTCTATTATATTATTAACATCTGTAATAGCTTGAATTACTTTATCACAATAATCTTTATCTTTACTAAAGTTTTCTTTTAAATCTTCAAATATACCCGTATGTATGGGGGCTTGTATTCTTTTCCTAAACGCCATTCTATCAACATCAATTCTAAAATCAAATCCAAATTTTAAATTTGCAGGACTTATCAATATTACATTACCTTGTTTTGTTTTTTTCTGCTAAATATTCGTATCTGTTATATGTTTCATCTTCTGCATGCCCGGGTTTCTCTTTTAAGAACCCTTCTACTACTTTTTTTCTTATTTCTTCCCGACTCATTCCCCCGATTAGCTAAAATTAATTCTAACTTAGCTGTTGCCATATCCCTTTACCTTCCCTGGTAATCCTATATATCCTGCCAATCTTATCTTTTGGATTTAAACACTCAATCATTTTTTTATCTAATAACTCTTTAACTGTAAAAGAAGCCTGTGCTATTGCAATTTTAACTTTGGTTTTAATTTCATTAACAGTTAAAGGAGTGTTTGAACTAGCAATTACTCTAAGAACATCCCTTCTTCTGTTTCCCCTCTTTAACCACGCATACAATTCCCAATCCATAGTATAGGATAAGTATATCTTATATTTAAATAAAGTTAAGAATATGTTAAGAAATATTGAAAGATATAAATACTGCCCATCCTGGCCAGTTTAATATGTTATACTTTGAAAAAGAAGGGGTTAAACTTTTACAGAGGGATTGCTTAGATCTTATTCCTAAGATAAAGCCAGAATCAGTAATTACCATATTTATAGATTCCCCATATAATTTATCAAATGGCAGATATATTTCTCTTTGATAGCTGGTATTGCAAGAATCCCCTTATTGACAAGGTAATGAAAAGAGACAAACTGTCCATATTAAGGATGAGATGCAATACCAAAGCAGAGATAGGGAAAGACGAAGAGAGATTAGCCCATTGATACTTGTTCTTGATGTATAGCTAAAGCTCAGGAACTTCAGACCCATTCGCACATTTATAATCCCTACAGTCGAATTTATAGAACCCTTCGGAGGCAGGTTTCCATACTCGGTATGGATCGGTTCGGCTAACAAGGAGTCCGATGTTCAATTAGTGTGGGCAGAAAGTTTTTTATATTTAAGTAAGTAATTCTCTGAACTATGGAAATAATTAATCTCATAAAATCGACTAAAAATCGACTTTTATTATCTGCTGGAATTTTGATTGCTTTACTTGTAGTAATTCTTGTAATACCCATTCTTCTTTTAATACTGGCAGTGATAATAGGATTTGGTGGTAATGTCAATTTTGGTACAAGCCTAATTGAGTTTGCTAAATCCCTATTAAGTTTATGGTTGTTTTTTCAACACCTCTTTCCTCAATCATTTGCACAGACATCAACTGGGGCTATATTAGTTTATGTAGGAACTGTACTTATTATTTACTTCTGTATTTTTCTAATTCTCTCTATTATATCCTCATTTGTTAAAAAGATTAATTGATAATTTTCTGCCACTGCCAACTCTCCCATTGGATGTCACCAGAACTCTCCCTACTTCTTAGGGGTCGATTCGGCTAACCGGAATTAGCCAAAATATTACTCGGGACACACAATTCTAGTTTAGTGGAATGGGACGATTGATCTTTAGTGTGTATTAAGCTAAACTATATTCTCTAGTATCTACTCTTTCTCAAATTATGTACTCTAATACATAAATCCTTAAATACTAGTTAGCTACATTGTAGCTAAATGGCAAAAACAAACATTCAACTAACTGGCTATGAAATGCTTGAGAAACAAGTGAATAAGAGTGGTAATAGTGGTCGTGTCTATGTGCCATTTGAATGGATAGGTAAGAAGGTAAAGATTATTCTTTTAGAACAATGAAAGGACTAAAATATAAGACTAAACAAGAGGACAAGTCAAAAAACGAACTTATCGATGAGATGTGGGAGCTATATAAAAAAAATAAGAAACTTGAGAAAGAGAAAGAAAAGCTTGAGAAAGAACTCCACAAATACAAAAATTCTAATATTCCTTCATCTCAAAAGAAATTTACCAAAATAGAGGTTCAAGGTCTTAAAGTTGGAAGGAAAAAAGGTAAAAAAAGTCATCATAAAGGTAGAACTAGGGTTAAAGATAAACCTATCAAAACAATTGATGTTACTGCTGATATGAATCCTTTGACTGGAAATATGAACATAGAACCGACAGGTTATATGAAAGAAAATACAATCACAGATTTCAAGATTGTTAAAGTAGTAATCAAGTATAATTGTTATGAATATCGTGACTTAGATACTGGAGAAATATTCATGGCAAAACATCCAGACATGCCAAGTAATGGCATTTTTGGAAAAAATGTCTTAGCTTTTGGCAATTTCCTAAGATGGAAATGCAGGGTTCCTTTTGATAAAATAGCACATACTTTTACGCACGTATTTGATATATCTATGTCTACACCGACTGCAATGGATATCTGCAATCGTGTCGCAGATAAAGTTTCAACTCATTATGATAAGCTAAGAGAAGAAATCAAAAAAGAAAAAGCTGTTAATGGAGATGAAACAGGAGCAAAGAGAAATGGTCTTCCAGGATGGCTATGGGGATTTTTTTCATTATCTATTGCTTTGTTTGTTTTTGACGCTAAAAGAGGAGGAGAGATTGTAAAAAAAGTTCTTGGAAAAGACTTCAAAGGCATTCTCGGTTGTGATGGATGGTCTACCTACAAAGTTTTTTCAAAAAAATCAGGAGTTTTACTTCAACGTTGCTGGGCTCATGCACTAAGAGAACTAAAAGAAATCTGTCATAAGAAAAAGAAGCCAGACAAGAGCCTAATCAATGCATATGAATGGCTTTGTGAAATATTTGAGAAAGTAAAAGAAGCAAGAAAAATCAAAAGCCAAGAGATGAGGGAGCAATTATATATGGAATTAGTAGATGAACTAAACACCTGGATGGGAATTTACAAATCTTATAGAAGATTAAAGCCATTTGTCAACAAAATTGAAAATGGAGAGAACTTTTGGTTCACATGCGTTCTCCATTTAGAAATCGAACCCACCAATAATAGAGCAGAAAGAGGATTAAAAGATTGGATTGTCTTAAGAAAAATCATTGGATGCCTAAGATCTGAACAAGGATTTAAAACAACAGAAACGATGCTCAGTTTATTCAGCACATGGAACTTAAGAAAAATTAATCCTTACGAACAGTTAAAAGCTATCGTCTAAAGCTTAATACACAC
>JAGLMD010000083.1 GCA_023140175.1 Nanobdellota archaeon
GCATGGTTTCGTCCAACAAAGTCTTAACATAGCTGCTGCTTTATTTCAGTAGAGAGCCTCGTGTTTTTCCTTGAAAGCAATTATTGTTCGGCAGCTACGCTAAGACTTCTATTTGTTGAACTAAACCACCTACGGTGGTGCCCTTATAATATTTAATTCTTTCAAATTATGATACTATTTCAAAAAATATTTTAAGGAGGTGTATTATGAAAAAATACACAAGACATGAAATGAAATCAATCATGGAGGTTAAAGGATATAGTCCTAATACTATTAAACATTACTTAGTTAATATCAGTAATCTTGCTGCATATTTCAACAAACCTCCACATACATTATCGCCGGAACATATTCACAAGTATCAGGTTTACCTTGTTCAGGAAAAACAAATATCCTGGTCGTATTTCAATCAAGCGGTTTGTTCTATGAGGTTTTTTTTAACCAAGTTGTTGGTAATAACTGGTCTGTTAAACATATTCCTTTCCAGAAGAAACACAAAAAGCTTCCAATAGTTCTCTCCAGAGCAGAAATTAAATCATTTTTCTCTGTAATCCAAAACCCAAAATATCATGCAATTGCTCAAACTATGTACGGATCCGGCTTGAGACTTTTTGAGTGTTTGAGTCTTCAAATAAGAGATATCGATTCTGATAATATGGTAATAACTGTCAGGAATGGAAAGGGAAATAAAGATAGACAGACTATTTTAGGTAAAAAGCTTCTGGTAACTTTAAGGAAGTATTTTAAAAAAGCATCAGTAAAACCGGTTACTTATTTGTTTCCCAGAAAAGATGATCTTCACAGTACTTTTTCCAGACGACATACCCAGCGTTTTATTCATGAAGCAGGATTAAAAGCCGGAATAAAGAAACCTGTCTCACCGCATGTTCTAAGACATTCTTTTGCAACACATCTTCTTGAGAGCGGCGCAAATCTCCGGAAGATACAGGTAATGCTTGGCCACAGGTCTTTAAGTACAACAGCCGTTTATACTCATCTTACTACAGATTTTCTGAAAGGTGTTATAAGCCCTTTAGATAAACTGGATAAATAGGAATGATATTATGGAAAGTAAAATATTACAGGTTATCAAAAGAAATCACAAAATTGCAGGTCTAACTACATATGAAAGAAATACTTTCAGGAAGATATTAAATTGCAGAACTGAAAAGGTCCCCAATTTATTTAAATACTGCGACAGCTGTGGTATAGTTCATCCTGTTTACAAGTCCTGTAAAAACAGAATGTGTCCTGTGTGTAATGGTGCAGATACTGTAAAGTGGCTAGCAAAGCGTGAATCAGAACTTCTTCCTGTGGGATATTTCCTGCTCACATATACTATTCCAAAAGAATTGAGGCCTTTGTTTCTATTTAATAAGAAAATTTGTTATAACCTTTTATTCAAAGCTGTAAACAGGTCTTTAACTTTAGCAATAGAAAACAATAATAGAGATTTCAATGGAAAGGCGGGATTCTTTGCTGTTCTTCATACCCGGGACCAAAGGTTGAATTATCATCCTCACCTGCATGTTGTTATTCCTTCCGGATGTTTAAGTAGAGATAAGACGAAATGGAATAAGTCCAATCCATACTTTCTTCTTCCAGTAAGAAAACTGTCTGCCCGTTTTAGAGATAAACTTCTATTATATTTACGAAAAGAGGAAAAAGCTGGAACACTAAAAATAGCTGCAAATATTGTAAATTTGAAATCACTTCTGGACTATTTAAAAAGTATTAAGTGGGTAGTCCATTCGCAGCCTCCGAAAAAAAGAAAAACAAAGCCGGAATTTATTCTGCGATATCTTTCACAATATGTAAAAAGATCAGTGGTAAGTGATAACAGCATTCGCAAGATTGAAAATGGAATGGTCTATCTCAAATATTTTGATCGGAAGAGAAAGACGGGGAAAATAGAAAGCATTAGTGAAGAATTATTCATGAAGCGTCTTGTGTTTCATTTTCTTCCTAAAGGTTTTAAAAAGGTCAGGTTCTATGGATTTATGGCAAATCGTTATCGGGCAAGTATGCTTGTATTATGTAGAATGCTATTGGGGCAAAAGATTTATGACCAGGAAGAAGATAAAGTTTTTTTAAATGATGTTGCTTTTCTTATGTGGAAGTATTTTAGTATTGATATTACTATATGTCCCGACTGCAAGAAGGGGCATATTGTAATCAGAAAAGGCCCTATTAGAGGAGGATAAAAGAAATATAATTAATTCTATTTTTGTTGCAGCTTTTTATCTTCTCATTTTGTTATTACATTACAGGTGTGTCTGCAACATATCAATTTCGACTGAAACAAGGTGTATATAATTTTTATAAGGAGTTTATTATTAACAATAAAATCTTATACAATTCTGGTAGTTTAAAAATGAATAATTTTTATAATCAGATTTTAGAAAAAAGCCTTTCAATTTCCTTGGTATATGCACTGTGGTTTCGTTCAACAAAGTCTTAACATAGCAGCTTCCCATTAACACCGTGTATTTATTATTTCTATAATTATAATTTGGTAAACAAGGGGAATTTATTCGAGCTGCTACGTTAAGACTTCTATATGTTGTACGATGTTGCTATTTAATCAATCGGTTTGAATAGGTATTTTTTGCTAGTATTATTAATGAGCTTCTTGTCTAAAGTCCAAATTGTTGATTGTGTTTCTAGAGAAGCAGTAATAATAACTGTGTCGATAATTCCAATGCCTTTTGATATAAGCTTTTTATCATTTGATAGTATTCCGGCTTTTATCCACATATTGTCCATCGAAATATTTGGCAGATTTTCCCAATATTTTAGTATAATCTCTTTTTCACGCTTACCTTTTGCTCCTTGTAATAATTCACCAATAATACATTCTAAAAGAAGAACTTCTCTTTCTTCGATTAGTTTTAATACTAAATCTTTATATTTGAAATTTCCCTTTAAGAACTCAATCCAAATCGATGTATCAAGAATTATCATTTTGCTCTATTTATTTCTCTAATTTCTATAGCACTGTTATTAAAAACAAGCGGATTTTCTTTAACAGAATAATTAAGTTTTTTAAGGTTTTGTATATTAACCCACTCTTTAAGAGCAATATTTAATGATTCAGTAATATTTTTTGCATGGCTTAGTTTCTTAACATCATTTATTAATTTATCTGGAAGAATAGCTGTAACTTTCATATTTTAGATTATACGATAACATATCGTATATGTCAATATAATTTAATGAAATTATGAACCCCAGAATGAGAGCGCCAATTTGGGG
>JAGLMD010000084.1 GCA_023140175.1 Nanobdellota archaeon
TATAACAAGGAAGAAGCCGGTTACATCATTTAACGAGGGCGAGCATATATATACTATAAGTTATTATCTCGATCCTGAGTATATTCACCAGGAATATAATAATTTCAAGATTATTGTTTATCTTTATGATGATGAGGGGAATCTCAAGGATTATGATACTTATCTTAAAAGGGTTAAGGTTGGTGGTGATTTCAGTCCCGAGGTTGAGGAAGAGGACTTAGTGGATGATTATGTGCCTTCTGTTGATGATGTAATTCTTGGAAGACCTGCCATATCAGTCAATCATTATCCTTTGAATATTGAGCCAAGCGGCAAAGTAAAGGTTTATGGATATATCACTGATAAGGATCTTGAAACTCATGCTCACTTGTATCTTGATGATTCGCTTATCAGTCCTGTTGTGATTAATGCGGATGGGTATTATGAGGCATATATCACTCTTTCCGAACGCGGATCACATAAGATTGCTGTAAAGTATAAGGAAGCGCAGGCAGTTGATAATGTATATGTTGGTTATGAGGTTGAAAAGGATGCCGTTGTTATGCCTCTTGATACTATGAAGCCTTATAAGATAACAATAATTGATGTTGATAATGTGATAGCTGATTATCTTTATGACCGGGAGTTTATAGATGTCCATGCTTCGCAGAAGGAAATAGATGTAAATGGCGAGCGTGGGAACCTTCTTCGGGTTGCTGTTACAAGTCATATGAATAAGGCTGTACGAGTCTATCTTGAGACTACTTTTGATGATGAGATGGTGTTTCTCCCGGATTCAGAGATTGTCAAGCCAGGTTCAAGGAAGTATCTTGATATTTATTTTGCCCCGAGTATAGATTTTGGAAGTTATGAAGGCATTGTATATGTAAGGACTGATGATGGAATTGTTGCCGAGCTTCCTGTTAGGGTTTTTGTTATGAAAACTGGCAGAGATTCTTCTGATGCTCCTGCAGGACTTTTTGATGGGAATATCAGTCTGGGTTATCTTGTTGTCTTTCTTCTGCTTTTTGCGTTTATAATTATAACAAGTGTTGTCAGGGATGATCGGAAATCCGGGAAAAAAGTTAGTAAGCATCATAAGATTTTATCTAAAAATGTTAGTCAGTCCAATAGGGAGCGTACTCATCCAGGATCAGGCAGTGAAAATAAAGCCTATATCGTAGGTAAGAAGCAGATAATAGATTAGTATATAATAAATTTGGTTTTTGATAATCAATAATTCTTTTTGTTTTTTTTATTTTTTGTCTTGTTTTTTGGTAAACCTTTATATTTGTAACATTTAGATATTATATATAGATTAATACTGTTAGATGGTAACGTGTAATATGATTAAATTTTGTTAATAATTAAATATTGTAACTCTAGTAAACAAGGGGGAAGGAATATATGAGAACTATATATAATATGCTGGTAAGTCTTTTAATATGCGCAGCATTATTTTTGGCTCCGGTAACGGCAGCTAATTATGATGCAGATTTTGATCTTGATACAGAGATGATTGGGGGGCTTTGTCCTTTGAGTACAGCTGTTATCAATGCCGATTTGGAAAATACCGGAGTTCTTGATGATGAGTATATGCTTTCGTCAAGCAGCAGCTGG
>JAGLMD010000085.1 GCA_023140175.1 Nanobdellota archaeon
GCGCTCAACTATATTTATTTGACATAAAATTGAGCGCGTGATGGTCGCGCTCTGGAAAAAAGAACCAAGCTAGCTTAAGCTATACTTCTATAAAAAACCATCGGAGAAAAAAATGAAAAACGAACTTCGAAGTAGTGGCCACACTGTTGGCGAGACAAATCTGCACCTACAATTTACGCCTGCTTATAGGCGTGATATCTTTATAGATCCATTGATTAGGGAACTTACAGTAGCTTATGTTATGCAGAGATCCAAGGAGATGAAAGTTGAAATAGTAGCAATCGAATGTGGTCCAGACCATTTACACCTCTTTGTTAAGCACTGGAAAAACTGGAAAATACCTGTTTTAGCAGGCCAGCTTAAAACATATTCCAGCAGATTAATGCGCAAAGGACATAAGTATATGTTTGAAGATAAACTTTGGGGAGATAAATTTTGGAGTTCTGGTTATTTTCATAGGACAATAGGAGCGATAACATCAGAGACTGTCAAGAAATATATTCAGGAAGGTCAAAAAAAGCATTGGAAGGAAGCAGAAGAAAAGAAGCAAAAAACATTAATGAATTATGCAAGTTAATCCAACGACGCCACGGGTTGAGCACAGAGCGAAACCCGTGGTAGTTCACAGATTGCAAACAGGAATTAAATTGGGGAAGATGCAGTTTTAGAGAACTAAAACCTCATGCTAAATGGGATACATTAGTAATGTTTGCATACACAATTCTCAAGGGATTTATTAAAATAAAAGATGTATTCAAAAAGGGAATAAGAACGATTGGAAATGCAGTAGACTATGTGAGAGAAAATACGGAATTACATTCCTTATTTATAAAGTGCTAAACTTGAGTAATATATTATCAAATGCTGCCTTGTCTTCTTCACTTATTTCTGTGTCAAGTTCTACTGCATAAGATATTGTTGGAGTTATCAAGAAAGATATAACAAACAGCTTAAATACAATATCCATAATTCTTGTGTTGTTCATTTTCTCATCCCCTGCTTCTTCTCATGTCTTCTTCCTCACACTTTCGTATCTCCTCTTTTAATTTTTCAAACCAGATTGGCTGTATATAATCTTCTTCCATAATAATCACCAAATTCTGAAAAGAGAAAGCATCTTATAAACTTTGTATGGCAATCGTATATACAAAATAATTGTAGAATATCAATTCATAATGTGTTTCGCAAGAAAGTCACAAAAATATAAGGTGCGGGGAAGAGGATTCGAACCCCTGTAAGCACTAAGCTAATAGGTATCTTCCAGTCATCGCTTATCCCTAAGTCTGGAATACCGTATGACAGGCCTAAGCCTATCCCGTTTGACCGCTCCGGCATCCCCGCATAAAAGATGACTTTTTGTATCCTTATCCTCTTTAAAAATTTAACTAATTTGTATAGAAAGCTATTTAAATTGTATAAAGATTCTGAATAGCCATGAAAAACATAATCTTGTTTATAGGAATAATGTCTGTCTTATTATTATCATCCTGCATAAAGGATGAATGCAATGGTGATGACAGCTGTTATTTTGATAAAGCTATGTCCTTAGATGATGAGTTCTATTGCTCGAGCATCCAAAGTGCAACGATAAGGAAGTCATGTGTTGCAGAGCTCGCTATAAACAGGGAAGATCTGGATATGTGCGATTCAATTAATAGCAGCTATTGTATAGCAACTATTGCTGAGAATAAGGAAGAATTAAGCATTTGCGGAACAATATCTGATACATATTGGCATGATAATTGTTATAAAAGTATGGCCATCAAAACAAATGAGGGCAGGATATGCAGTAATCTTCTTTTTGTTGATAGCAGGGATGAGTGCTATGCGCTGATGGCCAAGGAGCTTAATCAAACAAATCTTTGCTATTTTATTGTTGATAGGGAGAATAGGGACCTTTGTATAAGCAGAAGAGCAATCTTCCTGAGGAATTCCAATGACTGCTATAACATACAAGAGCCATTGATACGCTCAACATGTTATTATAAGATAGCCATTTATACAGGCAAAGAAAAGATATGCGATAATATACAAATAAGCATGATTAGAAGAGATTGTAAAGAAGAGTTATCAAAATCTTAAAATTTTTATTTTCCTTTTTTCTTCCAGTTGTAAGACCTTTTTTTTGGAGAATCGCCATAGCCGCAGCTTGAACATTTCTTTTTTCTTACATGGAGGGTTCTTTTTCCGCATCTTCTGCAGAATACCATATTCTTTTTGCCTGATCTTTTACCCCTAGAAGCAGTTCCATCACTCATTTTAATCTAGAAATTTATTCCGGTGAGATTATAGTTATGGTGTCTCCTCTTATGAAAACCACGCCTAATTTTCTTTTCATCTCTCCTTCCATCCTCTCCTCTGCGTTTTCAAGAACAACATTTATGTGAATATCAAATGCCTTTAAAGTGCCGATATATTGTTTATTGTTTTTTAATTCTACAATTACTTTTTTGTCCTTTGATCTGTTTAATGCATCTAATGGTCGTGCAGTTTCCATAATAAAACACCCCTAAAAAATGATATATTATGGAATGTCAGATGCTTTATAAATCTTTTCATTAAAAATTTTCTATAGTTTTGATATCAATTTGTTTTTGAGAAAAGTGCTATCAAAAAATTTATAAACAGTAGAAACTCTATGAAAAGTGTGAGGAGTTATGTCAGATAAAATGAATAATGTCAGAAAACAGATTGACAGGATAGATTTAGTTATCATTACAGCATTGGCAGAACGTATGTCTCTGATGCCTGATATCGCAGAATATAAGAAAAAGAATAACATATCTGTTTTTCAGGAGAAGCGTGAACAGGAAATAATGAAGCGGCTTAAGAAGATTGCTAATGATTATAATTTAAATGAGGGTTTTGTGGAAGAGTTTTTCTTGAGTGTCTTTAATGAAGCAAAAAGAATCCAGCATGAAATCATCAATAATAAAGTAGAATGAATTTAGTACTTTCCTTCTTTCATAAATACCTTATTTACCCTGACTGCTATGCCTTTATTTTTATCACACATTGTTATTGATGTCATCAGTGCTTCTCCAATCGCTATCAACTCATTTTTTAGGGACAATACAGCTGCCAAATCACCAGGGTTAATGTCATTGTATAGTTTTGAAATTCCAGGGACTGCCAAATCACGGCCATGGCATAAGGATTCAATAGCTGAATCGTGAACCCATATCTTAGGTAAATGGGTTACTGCGTTTTCTATGGGCTGTATAACTTTTCTTATGAACTTTTCATTTTTATCTTCTTCCCAATAAGAATATGCATCGGCAAGATCCTGTAATGTACATAAAGTAGATTCATCGAAACATCCTGCTTTGGTTCTTCTCAGTTCTGCCATATGTGCTCCT
This sequence comes from Nanobdellota archaeon, assembly GCA_023140175.1. Taxonomy (GTDB): domain Archaea; phylum Nanobdellota; class Nanobdellia; order Woesearchaeales; family WJIZ01; genus WJIZ01. Next base: position 3,360 of record JAGLMD010000085.1, read on the forward strand.
GTTCCCAGCTTTTTTCCCATGTCTGAACACAATTTTCTGATGTACGTTCCTGCCTGGCATCCAACTTTAAACAAGACATCTTTTCCTTCAATTTCGAGTATTTCCATGTAATAGATGTTCCTTTCTCTTTCCTGCCTCTTCACAGCTGATTTTATCGGTGGCAATTGAGTTATCTTGCCGGTAAATGCCTTGAAGACCTTCTTTATTTTTCTCTCTTCTATCTCTTTATGGATATGCATTATGCATACATATTCCTTGCCGGCAGGCAATAAAGTCTGAACTATCCTTGTTGCTCTTCCTAAAGCTATGGCCAGGACTCCTGTAACTCCAGGATCAAGGGTTCCAGAGTGGCCTGCTTTTTTTATGTTGAGAATTCTTTGGGCATAATCGCTAACCTGGTGTGATGTGGGGCCCTTTGGCTTGTCTATATTCACTATACCTAACTGAATCAATTCTTCTACTTTTCTTTTTTCAGGATTATCTCCCAGGTTAGGGTCGGTGATCGATTCTTTCTTTATGATAATATCTTTTTTTATTTCTTCGAAAGGCAGTTTATTTTCTGTCATTTTGGTAAGGTTGAGAAAATGCTTTAATAATCTTTTTATCGGAGGATGTCTTCAGCTCATTCTGGATTATATTCTCCTTTTAGAGCAGATAAAACATTTTTTATGTTAAATGGCTTTGGGATGATTATCACCCCTAGTCCGATTGTATCATCCATTGCCTGACCAATATCGGCTCCAGAGCAAATCACAATCGGATTCTTATATCCCCTTTCTCGTGCATATCTGGCTAGTTCAGCGCCTGTTCCATCTCCCAGGTTCATATCGAATATATTGCACTATATTCTGATAACTTGTCACTTTTTACTATTTTCATACTTTCTTCTCGGTTTTTTGCATAAGTAGAATCTATTTCCAGTATTTTTAAAGTGCCTATCAGAGCATCTGCAGTGAGTTCATCATCCTCTGCTATCAGTATTTTTTTTAAATTTCCCATAATAAATAAAGGGAATTAATTCGCATATAAAAATATAATCAATTTAAGAATCAGGGCTTTCTCATATCTGTTCTGCCTTGAGGGGCAGTGGGCTTTGCCTCTATATTTTTTGGTTTGACAGCTTCCTTTGGAGCATGCTGTTTTGGGTGCTCTTTTTTCAGTTCTTTTATCTCTTCCTTCTGGATCTCTTTGCCTTTTTCTGCTTTTTTTTCTATTATCTTCTCAGTCTTTTCTTCCAGTTTCTTAAACCCTTCTTCTATCTTTTTTTCTTCTTTACCCGTCTCTTTTTTTTCAGCCTTCTCTTTTCCAACTTTCTTCTTTTCTGTTTCAACTGGTTTTTCTACAGGTGCTCCTTCTAATTCTGCAAAGACATTGCCTTCTTCATCTTTTTTGGCAACCACTTTAATATGATGCGGGGGCTTTTTTATCCCATCTTTCCAGATATTTAAGTTTGCATACTTCCCGATCTTTACTTTGTCGGATTTCATATGCCTGACTAGAAATTTTCTCAGTGCAGTTATCGCTTTCTTGCTTCTTTTATATCTAGGAGACTTAAGGAATTCTTTTCTAAGGGGAACATTATAAACTCTCTCTAAGACAATCTTCTTTTCCTTTTCTTTCTTTTTTTCTTTAGCCATCTTATGCTTTTATTTTTGTCCTTCTCCAGCTTCTTTTTACAACAGTATGTCTTCCTGGATGGACTCTTCTTGTCTTGCCATATATCTTTGGCACTGTCCAGAAAGGGGCCCATCTTGTCCTTCTTCCTGCTTTTGCTAATCTTTTCTTCTTTCCAGGATGTTTTGTTCTTGCCATTTCATATCCTTTTGATCTTAAATTCCCGTTTTTTAGGCTCTAATTGTTTTAATATTCCCTTGAATTGAGTATCATCAATCTTATTCTTTATATGGCCTGCCTGAATCATCTGGCCAAGCACAGCCAAAACATTCATTGCTTTTTCAGCATGAGCAACCTTCAGATTGCCATATCTTTGTAATGCTTCTTTGGCCAGGAATTGCTTGACCAAAGCTTCCAGTTGTTCTATCTGGTTTTGTATCCTTTGCTGTTCTCCTGCCTGTTCCTGTAATCCTTCCTGCTGTCTTGCCTGTAACTCCATTAATTTCCTTTTCTTTATTTCCTCTAATTCATCCATTTTTATTGTCTTTCTGAGGTTGTTCTTTAGTATCTGTCTTTTCTTCAGCCTGCTTAGTCTCTTCTTTGGCTTCCTTTTCCCTGCTTATCTCTTCTTTTTTAGGAGCTTCTTTCTTAATCTCTTTTTTATCTTCTTTTATCTCTTTAGGAGCTTCTTTCTTAATCTCTTTTTTATCTTCTTTTATCTCTTTAGGATCTTCTTTCTTAATCTCTTTTTTATCTTCTTTTATCTCTTTAGGAGCTTCTTTCTTTTCTTCCTTCTCTTCTTCTTTAGCTGGTTTTTTACTTATTAAGGAAGAAGCTATCTTATCAAGGAATGACCTTCCTTTTGGAGCAATGACCCTTCCTTTATGAACTCCAATCTCTGCTTTTTTAATCAAACCTTCTTTTTCAAGCTGTTGGAGAATAACTCTTATGATCTTTCCAGATGCGCTGAAGAATTTTCCTGGTTTATGCCCGCGGTTCTTTTTACTGCCATATTTTATTCTTAATTTCTGAACGCCAATAGGACCAGATGATCTGTAGATTGTTCTAAGGATAGCAGCAGACCTTGCATACCACCAGTCTTCTCTTGCAGGTACTCTTTCTTTGGCTTTGCCTGTTTTAACAAATGCAGCCCATTCCGGAGCCTTAACATTTTCGACTTTAGCCAATTCCTTAGCTGTTTCTTCAATTAGTGTATTAGCTTCAACATCATAAACTGTAGCCATTTTTTTTCACTCATCCATGCCTTCCGGCATTAGAATCGCTACTAAGTAGCGTATGAAATGGAAGTAATTAACCATTTATAAAGATTCTTATTTCTTTTTAACAATAACATCAATTATCCTGTTGTTTTCTACTCTGTTAATTGTTATTACAATTTTTTTTAGTTCTATCTCCTCTTCTTCTTCGGGGATTCTCCCTATTTTCTTCAGAATATAGCCCGATAGTGTATCATAATCTTCACAAACCTTGAGATCTGTCTTGAGCTCCTTGTTTATGTCTTCAATATCTGCTTTGCCAAGTACTTTGTATATGTTCTTGTCAAGCTTTCTTATTCCTGGTTCAAATTTCTCTGTTTCATCTACTATCTCGCCAACAATCTCTTCAAGAATATCTTCTACTGTAATAATTCCGGAAGTGCTGCCATGCTCATCTACAATTATCGCCATATGTTGTTTTTTCTTCTGGAACAATTTCAACATTTCATCAATCTTTTTTGTATCCGGAACAAAGAGTGGTTTCCTCATCAGCTTTTCTATACTGATGTCAAATTTTTTCTTTTTGATATATTCTAAAGCATCTTTGAAATAGAAAGTTCCCACAATCTTGTCTTTATTTTCTTCATATACCGGGAATCTGCTGTGGTGCTTTTTATCTATAAGATCCAGTGCAGCTTTAAGATCATACTTCGCATTAAGCATAATCATATCTGTCCTAGGCACTTTTATCTCATCAACATCAATGTCGTCAAATTTAAAGATTCTCTGTATCATCTCTTTCTCTTCTTTATCTATGCCGCCTTCTTCCTTGGCTATGTCAACTATGTTCTTTATCTCTTCTTCGGTGATCTTTGGCCTTACAGGCTGCACCCTGAATATCTTCACAGTAATGAAATCGAAGATTATGATTAAGGGATATAATATGATGCTCAGGGTGTAAATTGCAGGGGCTATGAAGAGGGATATCTTATCTGAATGGGTTGTGGCAAGATTTTTTGGGACTATCTCCCCAAATACCAGGATAAGAAATGTCATTATCCCTGTTGCATATGCCAATGGATTGTTCTCAGGCCATATTCTTATTGCAAGGCCTGCAGCGAAGGCAGAGGCCCCGATATTTACCACATTATTGCATATAAGCAATGTTATAAGCATCTTATGGGGGTTGTCTTTAAGTTTCTTTAAGGAATTGCTGCCCCTCGCATTCTTTTTTGTGAAAAGCCTTATCTTAAATCTTGATAATGAGATCAAGGCTGTTTCAGATGCAGAAAAGATTCCACTAAGTGCTATATATACTACTAAGATCAATACCTCATTTACAGTTATATCTATCATAGAGACAATTTAAATTAAATTGTATTTAAATTATTCTATTTCAGTTCTCTGTTACCTTAACGGGTGCTGAGAGCATAAAAAAATTAGTTCTTCTTTTTCTTTGGCTTATCCAATAAGCAGACTTGCATTTTAGGCATAAGATTGGATATTCTTTTCTCCTTCTGAGGTTGCTATTCCTGAATTAAATTTAGGAATAAATAAATGGTTGGATTTAATAAAATTGAGTAAGATCTAAAATTATTTTCTATGCAAACATTTCTCTAAATTATATCTTCTACCGGGACATAAATCGCAACTAGGGTCAACTGATTTTTCCCTTAAATTTCTTAAAGACGGGCTATTCCAAATTTCTTCAAGACGTTCGCTTCTTGTATTACCCGCAATAATATCTCTACTAAAACAATGCCAAACATCTCCGTTATAATTCACAAAAAGAGTATAATGGTCAATGTCACAGGCAGAACCGTCAAAATAAGCTCTTTCTCCTGCCAACTCAGGAAATTCTGTTCTTAATCTTTCTGAAAGTTTCTGTTTCTGTTTATCACCCAATTCTAGTCTATCATGATTATTTATAGCTCTTCCTCTCCAAAGCAAACTTTCAACCATTGGATAAATATTATTGTCAATACAATATCTGATTAATTCAGGAACTTCATCATAAACTTGTTTACAAATTAAAATATCAACTCCCAATCTTGTCGATTTAGTTTCATTTAATCCAGCATCTAATAAATGTTGAAAACCAGTATAAATTTTCTCAGCAGATCCTTTTACATTCGTCAATTCTTCTAAAGTTTGCGGATTTCTTGATTTAATACTTGTAACTACAGACAAATCTAAATCCTTTATTCTTTCAGCAATTTCTCTTGTTACTAAACTAGCATTTGTAAACATTACAGAATACAAGCCTAATTCATTAGAATACTCAATTAATGGAAATAATTTTTTATCTAATAATGGCTCGCCTGCCCCAAAAAATAAAGTGCTTCTGACTCCTAATTCTTTACTTTGCTGAATTAAATCTTTGTATTCCTCTAAAGATAATTGTTCGTTTCTATGACTTTTTTTTGAATCCAGAAAACAAAAAATACAATCAAGATTGCATGCAGTATCTAGATATAGAGATAATAAAAGAGGCTGGTTTCTACCTAAAGCTTCTCTTTTTTCTTTTTCAGTTCTTTCCAATCCCTTAAGTATAGGAATTTTTGACATTTTAATCATCTTTTCTCGCAATTACAAAATAACTAATATCATTGAGTGGCTCTATTTCTCCTTTCAATCCGCAAACTTGTAGCCATGCTTCTAAATCTCTTACAGAAAATCTTTGAGAAACCAACCCTTCTCTTGTATAAATCCTGTCGTTTTCTTCTCTTGATATATTTAGACCTAGCTTCTGATATGTATCATATTGTACATCTCTTGCTTTTTCAGAATAAACACTAATCAGTAATTTACTCTGCGGTTGAAGAACTCTTTTTAATTCTAACAATGCTCTTTCCTTATTTGTATCAGTATTGGCTAAAGTGTTAAAAGCAAGAATTTCTAAATCGAAATAAGTATCCTGAAAATGTGTTTGAGAAATATCTTCTTCATAAATTCTGATATTTGAATTGCCTTTAAATCTTTCAGAACAAAACCTTGCCATTGTTGGGCTATAATCTATGCCAATTATTTTTTTACAATGAGGCATAATTGCTTCTATTATTCTACCTTTCCCGCAACCTGCTTCTAAAACTAAATCAGGATGATTTTCTTGGCAATATTGTATGATCCTTCCTTCTTCAGCTTGAAGATATTCCTTTAACTTTTCAGGAAGTAGGGTTTCATCTATTGACTCTGAATGATCTATCCAAAATTCTTTAGTTGTTCTTCTTTCTAACATTTTACCACTCTATTGTGAATACATACTAAGAACCATTTAGTTTTTTACCCATAAATATCAGGTTATTTAAGAAAAATTACTTGAAAGAGGGAATTATCTTCTCTTCTGCTTTTCTAAGATGCTCTTGAAGTGTAGAAACAGAAACTTTCATTATTTTAGCTAGTTTTTCTAGACCAACTTTTCTTGGAAATTTATAATAACCGTACTCAACAGCTAATTCAAATGCTCTTTTTTGTTTAGGAGAAAGCTTAGGCATTATATGGGGAAAATGAATATCATCTAACTTAACTTTCTGAATTTTCAGTATATCTAATTTTAATTCTTTTTCTTTTTCTAAATTTTTGATAAATTTAGTTATAACTTCTCTTTTCCAAGAAGCAATTTCCCAATACTCATAACCCTCTTTGTCTACAAAAACAGGTTTAATAAAAAATATTTTTTGGTTCCAATGGGAAGTAGGAATTTTTTCTTTTTTTCTTTTTCCAATGAAGAAAACTGTATTTTTAGAAATTTCAAGATTGATAATTCTTTCATCTTTTTTGAGATTTTTCAAAAATTCCCTAACATTTTTTTCATTCCCTTCAATCGTATGCCTCTCTGAAGTATATTCATAATTTTTATCATGCCAGTTACCTAATGGCATTGAATAAGAGATACACTTAAATCTCTCACATCTATCTCCAATAGTACAATCATGCTTTATTTTTAGTTTTGTAACCCACATATTAACCCGTAATATTCAGGTATTCAAATATTTAACTGAAAATAGCTATGCAGTACCCGTTAAGGTAACAATGCACTATTTCAGTTAATTTTAAATATTGCTTATTTATTGAAAATGCATATGGCTGAAACATCTAAGAGGGTATGTAAAAAATGCGAGTATGAGCTAGAGGAAGAAGATGTATCCTGTCCAATGTGTGGAGAGGACTATGATAAGTAATAATATAGCAATGATTAAAAACCCTTTTTAATTCTTGACAGTTATGAGATTTAAGTGCAATAAGAAAGAAGAATGCAAGTTCTGTGCAGAATGCTGCAGATTCAGGGAAAAGACTGATTTTAATGAGAAAGAAGAATCAGATATAAAGAGGGCCTTATTTGCGAAGACAGGAACACTTTACCTGTATCCTTTTTCAAGATATACAATAAATATCACAGCTGAGGAGAAGAAGATACTTGAAGAAGGGGCAAAGAAAAAAGAAATAGAGATTAATATTTTGCCTAAAAAGATATTCATAACTGATGAGGGCATAATCATCTATGATTATTTTATTGATGCAGATGTATGCCCTTTTTTGACAGCTGATAATAAATGCTCAATATATGAGAAAAGGCCTTTGATATGCAGGCAATTTCCGAATATTGGATATGACAATAGTGATTTTCTTTCTTTCAAGAACAGCCATAATATAATCAAGGTTAATTATGACAAGTGCCTGGAATATGTAAAGGAGAAGTTAGTCACATCTTCTCGATGACTTCTATGCCAATCAAGGATAAACAATTTTTTATCACCTGCTTTACAGAATCTATTAAGATGAGCCTTGCTTGTTTTAATTTTTCATTGTCTGCATTCAGGACAGGACAGTTATGGTAGAATTCTGAGAACTTTTTAGTTACTACATATACATAATTTGCTATAATATGCGGGCTAAGCTCTTTTATGGCATGATCTACTGTTTCAGGCATTTCTGCCAATAGTTTGGCTAATTCAAATTCTATATCTTCTACAAGCAATGATGTGTCTGCATTTTTTGGAACATCTTTTTTGTACTTCCTGAAGATTGAGCATATTCTTGCGTAGCTATATTGGAGATAAGGGCCTGATTCACCTTCAAAGCTTAAAGCAGATGACCAGTCAAAATTTACATTTTTCTCGTTTCCTACTTTCAGGATAGCGTATTTTACAGCACTATAAGCTATTGCTTTTGCTGTTTTCTCATCAACTTTTTCATGCCTTTTCGAGATCTCTTCTTTGGCTTTTGAAACAGCCTCTTTCATGAAATCTTCCAGCAGGATGACATTGCCTTTTCTTGTTGACATCTTGGCATCTGTCAAAAGAACAAATGAATAGTGTAATGCTTCAGGGGCTTTGTATCCAAGCAGATCAAGTGCAGCCTTAAGCTGCTGGAAATAAAGCTTCTGGTCTTCACCAAGAACAATAATATTTTTCTGCGGCTTAGAACTTATCTTGTCAATAGTGTAAGCCAAGTCTCTTAAGGGGTATAATGATGTCTTATCAGCTCTTGTAAGAACCAGAAAAGGGGCTTTCATAGGGAGCTTGTACTCTTCCTGATTGAGGACAAGCCTTTCATCATCATCTTCAAACAGTTTTTTTGTTTTTTTTAAGTGTGCAAGTATCTCCTCTGTGCGCTTGTTCCAGAGATAGTCTGATTCATAATCAAAGCTGTCATATTTTATGTTTAATTCCCGGAATAAAGCATTTTGGCCTTTTATGCAGGTATCAACCAGATCTCTAAATTCTTTTTTTACTTTCTTATCGCCTTGTTCAAGCTTATGGAGCAGCTCAAAGACATCTTTCTCAAGCTCGGGCTTTTCTTTGATTTTATTGTTTATCTTAACATAAAGATTTAGTAATTCATTAAAGCTGACTTTGTTCTTGCCTTTTGCTCCAAGAACTAAGATAGCTATCTGTTTGCCTACATCATTGACAAAGTAATGCACTTCGGTTTTGTAGCCTTCGAATTTGAGAAGCCTTACTATTGTATCACCTATCAGCGCATTTCTGGCCCTGCCTACATGAGGAGATGCATTTGGGTTTATGCTTGTATGCTCAATCAGGGCTTTTTTCCCTTTTCCCTGCATAGATGAGCCATAAGAATCTTTTTTCTTTGTTATCTCATCTATTGTGTCTTTGATTAATGTATTTTTATCGATAAAGAAATTGAGATAAGGGCCTTTTGTCTCTATCCTATCTATAAAAGAAGGTTTTTTTATCTTTTGTTTTAGTTCTTCAGCAATCTCTATTGGATTTTTCTTCAGCTGTTTTGCGAACGGAAAACAAGGCAGGGCGAAATCTCCAAAGCTTGAGTCTGGAGGACTAGATAGTTCTATTTCTGCATTGAGCTGTTTTTTTATCAATGCTATTATCTTTTTCTTATAATTTTGCATATTTCTGTTTAGAGAGATAGTATTTATTAATGTTTTGACTTGGAATTACATCCATAATAACTTTCGGTGAGGAGATATGGAGATTATAGCCTATATGTAGTAACTTTTTCCCTGATTTTATCCTTTGTCCTTTCCATAGTTGAGATTGATTTGATTAAATAATTTGGATTTTCTCTGACAAAATTATAAAGTGCTCTTATCGCTTCAGGTTTTTGCTCATCGGAAAGTTGCTTATAATCAAATAACTCCCTTAGCATCCAAGCCATTTTCTTGCGTTTAAGTTGTGTTGTTGTTCCAAGTAATACTCCTTTACCATAATCCATTCCTATTGAATGCAGGTATTGAACATTGGCATTTATTGTCTGAGGATGAGTTCCTAATAGCGATGGATAGTTTGTTAGTAATTCCCTGCCGGATGCTCTGTCTTGATATTCTTTTCTCAATAATCCAATATGGCCTCTATAGTTTCTCTCAATAGTCTCAGGATTCATTCCTAGCAATTGAGCTTGTGATGCTATCTTCTCATCTTTCAATCCAAGAGACGATAACCTTTGATAATTCCTCTCAATAGTCTCAGGATTCATTCCTAGCAAATGAGCAAGTGTAACTATCTTCTCATCTTTCAGCCCAAGAGACGATAACCTTTGATAATTCCTCTCAATAGTCTCAGGATTCAATGACAGCAATTCAGCATTTGATGCTATTTTATCATTTGTTAATCCTTTATTTTTTAGAAACTCATAAACCTTTCTGACAGAGTCTTCAGTAGCGTTTGGACTATTTAGTATCCAATCTATTGAAAAATTAGGGACATCTACATCAGGCAGTAATTCATTTACTATTGCATCCAAGTTGCCTTTGGCTATCATATAAATGTGAACAATTCCAAGATTTATAAATGTTTCTATATGTTACTACTATATAATGATTAAATAAGAAAGATTTATAAATAAAGTCTTTTTAGCAGGTATCATGAACAATCTTAAGATACAAGATGAGCAATTAGCTAAGATAGACTTAGATATCTCTCTCTTAAATGATTTTTTTGGCGCATACTTGAATCATCCTGATAACCCAACTGCGTATAGCATAATCCATGAAGTTTTTAATAAACTATCAAAAGACCTTAATGGACTAGATAAAACAGCCCTTACTGAATTCGAAAGATTGATTGCGAGACAGGCAAAGAGTGGTATCAGCGCACAGAAAGAACTTAGTGATTTTTTAATCAATCCCAGAGAAGGAGATATAACAAGCGTAGTTGACTGCACCTATGGAGGCAGTTCATTTAAAGAGATAAAAGATATTATTTTAAACTTTGATGTGGGGGAGTACAAGAGATTTGTAAGTGATTCAGATATTATTAGAAAAAACAGAAACTCTGTAAGGAAGCTTGGAAACCCTAAAGAGGATCCAAGAGAACTAATTAAAAGCGCTGTTATGAAATATGGCAAAAAGCTGGGGATTATTGATGATTCATTCGATTTCAATATAATTATCGATTCAATACCTAGATCTTACTGGGAAAGCGACAAAAGAATATGCGTAATATCCCAAGATGATTTCAGAGGAAAGGAGATTGATGGTTTATATGTTATAAGCTTAACAGGACCTTATTTTACTGCAATACACGAAGTTTTGGGTCATGGGTTTCATCAATTATGTTCAGAAGGTGTTCCAGAAACAATTTCATATAGCCTGTTTCAAGGAAGCAATATCAAAACAAGTGCCCATAGAGAAGGAGTTGCATCAGAAAGAGAGCATTCTGCATATACTTTCTTAAGGGAGCATGCAAAGGAATACCACATTGCAGAAAGTGATCTAGAATTCGTTGCAGGATACAAAGAATTTGCAGAACAATTGACAGTAGTACTTACTTATAAGGGGCTGAATGATAATAAGGTAGTTTCAGATGAAAAAATTAACAAAAAAATTGCTCAAATAGATGAGATTCATAGACAGTACGTATATAAAGATGGCCTGCCTAGTCATTCAATTCGCATGGCGTTATATGAAGCATCTTATTATTTTGGAAGGAAAAAGATAAGGGAGATAAAAAGACAATTTAATAACTTTCCTGCAAATAGGGTTGAAAGGGCGTTGAACACTGGCGTTTGGGCAATGGATGTTTTGCCGGACTTCATGGATTATTTTCTTAGGAAGGATAAATGAGGGGATTCATTAAAATCAAATATAGAAATATAATTTATAAATAAATACTCATTCTTTGTATAGGGTGAAGCATAAAAAACCCTATAGTAAGTATACATCCGTATATGAAATTGCTAGAGGGAGGGAAGATACTGAAGGCAATCTTTTAAGTCCAAACAGGGCAATTTTTGCTACATTATGCAGTGTTTTAAGTAACTGTGATGATGACAGAAAGAGAGAGCTTCTTGGAGAATCTGCTTATGCAGATATGCAACTATGGTTTTATGACCTTTCCCAAAGAAACATCTTAGAATTCATGGATGTCGCAACAGAGGCAATTTCTGTATCTTTCCGTAAAACAGTGCTAAAGGAAGTTTCTTTGAATGCTTTTCCAGACCTAACCCAGCTAGTAGAACTTCCTGTCTATCAAGACACTGATAGAAGAAGGGCCTTGGAGAAACGCATAAGTGACCCCTATTCTATGACTAGGCTTGTTGCTGCAAAGTTAAGACGAAAGTATTTTCCTGCCTTTGCCGAATTCGAGGGGCCCCATTATCATGCAATGGATGTAAAAATGGGTTTAGATAGGTTAGTATCCGGACTCAAACAATGGAAAGATTTCTTATAATTTCTGTTGTGTGTATTCTTGTTAAGAAAACAAAAACTTAATTGTAATTTTACTTATTAAGAATACAATTTTTAAGATTTTTAAGTAAGTTGCATGATTAAACTAAAATTTTTTAAATATAATTCTTGTCCCAGACAATTTAACCTAAAATGCAAAAGATAAAGAAGCTAATCTCACATAAGAAGATAGAAGATAGGATTAAGCTATTGGCTAAGGATATCATTAAAGAGAATACAGAGCTGAATTTTGTTGTTGTCCTTAAGGGTGCTAAGATTTTTGCCAGGCATCTTGCAGCTGAGATAAAAAGGATATCTGATATAAAGGTAAATGTTTATGAAATAACACTTTCAAGTTATTCTGATAAAGTATCTTCTTCCGGAGTTATCGATATGGTCGAAGGAATAAAGGATGATCTTTTCGGAAAGGATGTAATGATAATAGATGATATACTTGATACCGGGTTAACACTTACTTTCTTAAGGAAATATCTTCTGGAGGAGAAAAAGGTAAAGTCTGTGAAGATATGCGTGCTTTTAGATAAGAAAAAGAAAAGAGCCCATGATATTTCTGCTGATTATGAATGCTTTAAGATAGATGATGTCTTTGTTGTCGGTTATGGCATGGATTTTAACCATAATTATAGGGGGCTAGATTATATAGGATTTATTCCCCTTCAAACTCGACAAGGTTGAATAAGTCATATTTACTTAATTTTTCTCTTCCATTTAGGTCAACTAATTCTATTATGTATGCACAGCCAGCTACTTTTCCGCCTAATTTTTCGATAAGTTCACAAGCTGCTTTAAGTGTGCCGCCTGTGGCCAGGAGGTCGTCAACAATAAGAACTTTGTCTCCTTCTTTTATAGCATCTTTATGCACTTCAATCTTATCTATACCATACTCTAGCTCATATTCCTGGCTTACTATCTCTGCAGGCAATTTTCCTGGTTTTCTTATAAGAACAAATCCTTTATTCAGCAAGTAGGCAAGTGCAGTACCGAAAATAAAGCCTCTTGATTCTATTCCAGCTATCACATCTATATCTTTGTCTTTGTAATGCTCATATAGCCTGTCGCATGCCAGCTTTAATCCTTCTGGATCTTTTAGCAATGTTGTAATATCTCTGAACATGATTCCTTGTTTTGGCCAGTTTGGAACAGCCCTTATCTTTGATTTAATGTCTTCGTTCATTTTTCTGCCTCTTCTATTTTAGGGATAGTATTGATAATCAACTTCGTCACCTTATCAGCATTTTTTTTAAACACTTTCAATACTTCTTCCCAAGTAACTGGCGCCACATCATCAAATAAACAATCATAATCTGTCGCCATAGCAACAGCAGCATAAGGTATATTTAATTCATTTGCGATTATGCATTCAGGTGCTATACTCATGTTGATTACATCAGCGCCCAATATACTAAACATTTTTGATTCTGCTTTTGTAGAGAATCTCGGGCCTTCAATAGTAACAACAGTGCCTTTTTTATGGACATCTAATTTTAGGCTTTTTGCTGTTTCATAGAGTGCCTTTCTCAGCTTTTCATCAAATGGCTCAGCCATTGGTGTATGATTGAGTTCAACAGGGCCGTTCTCGAATTTATCAAATATTGTTACATCCCTTCTTCTTGTGAAATCAATGAATTGGTCTAAGATCACAAAATGCCCCCTCCCAATTTCTTTCTTCAGAGAACCGCAGGCTGTTGTTGTAATAATATGGGTGCATCCAGCTTCTTTTAGTGCAGTTATGTTTGCCCTATTGGGGACGTTTGTCGGGGTAATATCATGTTTTTTACCATGCCTTGATATTATCACAACATCCACATCATTGATTTTTCCTATGATTAATTTTGAAGAAGGCTTTCCAAAAGGAGTATTCACTTCTATCTCTTTAGCGTCTTTTAAAATATTAGGATCTTCTAATCCTGATCCGCCTATAATTCCTATTTTCATTTTCCCACCTTATTTTTCTTTATGATCTCTTTGAGTATTTTTTCAATCTTTGAAGAATTTTTTTTCTGCATCTTCCCTATTGAGTCTATTTCCAGCTCTTTTTTTGATATGCCATTAGCGTAATTGTCTATAGTGCAGGCAGATGCGTACGGAATCGCTAATTCCTGTGCTAATGTTGCTTCAGATGCCATGGTACAGCCGACAATATCTGCCCATTTCCTGATTATCTTTATTTCAGCTTTAGTTTCCAGGCGGGGGCCTTTCATCTGGATGTATGTCGAATTCTTTGTTGTTATTTTGGCTTTTTTTGCTGCATCTTTCAACTCTTTTCTTATGGTTTCATTAAGTCTTGGAACTATTGCCCTGAATTCCATCTCAAAGAAACTTTCCGGATTGAAATTTACATAGTCATCTGGTATGATTATGCTTCCTGGCTTTATTTTTTCGTTTAGAGAGCCTGTAGAGCATATTCCTATTATCTTTTCAACTCCTAACAGATTTAAAGCGCATATGTTTGCTTTATGGTTTACTCTGTGAGGGGGAATGTTCTTGTTTTTGCCGTGCCTTGGAAGGAAGACTATCTTGTTTTTTGAGAATAATAATACATTTCCGTACATAGTTTTTATTATCTGCTGCTCGAATCCTTTCAGGAACTTTTCTGCTTGGAGACCAGAACCCCCAATAATAGCTAGCTTAGACATTATCGATAAAGATGAGTAAGAACTTTATATATTTTTTGATGATTTGATACTGTTAAAAATTAAATAAATTTATAAAAGAAAAATCCCCTATCTATAAATTAGTTATTTTTGGAAAAAAAGAGACTATGAAAAAGAATTATCTAGTAGTTATTTTATTTATTCTTGTTTTTGCATATATTTCATCAGCTCAGCCTCCTTTGCTGCCTACTACTTTTTATGGTTTGTTGTAGATGCTGATTCAAGGCCTCAACCGGGTGTTGTTGTAACACTGTATGGATAGATAATATAGGGGAAGAGCATAGCAGCACAACTTCAACTTTGTCAAAAAAAGAAGCTATTGAGTTTGGGGACAGTTCTTTCGAAGGGCATTATTTTTTTAATAAGGGCAATATTCTGGCAAAGGATAGTACGGTAATAACAATCAAAGTAGAGAATGCACAGCCTATAAGCTTAATTGCTTCTCCCGGGACAGTTCCTGTGAGGTTGAGCGGGGCTTTAGTTGTAGGCAGAACCAATAACAATGTTTTTAGAAGGATGAGGGATAAGATAGAGGATTTCTTTTTTCCAGATAGAAGAATAAGGCAACCAGGCTCTGACGGTGTTTATCAAGGTAGGGATATTGTAGGTAATAATTATGGGCAGGTTATTCAGTCTATTGATGGTTCAGGTCAAGAAGGTTATGTGGATAGTTCTTATAGCCCTGCAATTTCAGGGCCTACTGCTCCTGAAGCTATAACTGTTCCTGGTCAGTCTTATGCCGGGGGTGATGGTACTTTATCAACTTCATCAGCTGGTTCGGTTGGGGATGGGTCTGGTCTTGGAAGCTCTTCAAGCGGCGGCTCTGATGGAGGTTCTAGTAGCGGCACTTCATCTGGTGATTCAGGCGGTGGATCTGGCAGTAGCTCTTCATCAGGTGATTCTGGCGGCTCTGGCAGTGGATCCGGCAGTAGCTCTTCATCAAGTGATTCAGGCGGTTTTGATGGCAGCTCTGATGGGGATTCTTCATCAGATTGGTCTAGTGAAGGGAGTTCAGAATGGGATTCTTCATCAGGCGATGGCTCTTTGTCCGGAGGTTTTAGTGGCGGCTCTGGAGAGAGTTCTGATATTGGAACTTTGTCAGATGCTTCTACTTCATCAGCCAGCTCTAGCAGTGGCAGCTCTTCAGAAGAGGTATCTAATAGTTATATAAGTGATGCAACCATATCAGAAAAGAGTTCAAGCAGTTCTACTATCAGCTCTGACATTTCTACAGATAGTATATCGGATGCGGCAGGAATCACATCTACTTCCAACATAACTACAAGTTCTTCTAGCAGTACATTTACTTCAACCAGCAATCCAGGGGAGTATTCTACTTCAACTGGTGATAGTATCAATGAGTCTGATGGTGCGCCTGACGCATCAGCCAGTTCTGCTGCTGCTTCTTCTGCTTCAAAAGCATCATCTGATGCTTCTGGGGGCGGCTTTCTTATCTCAGGAGAACCGATCAATACTAGTTCTATTGATGAAGAAGATTCGAGATTGGCTTTGGAAAATAAGAGAACGTATACCTCTGAAATAGACAGGTTTAAATTATCCAATGGAACGACAAAGGATTCAATATTGTTAGATATTAAAACAGATGAGAACCGAACTAATGAGGCATATAAAAGAAAGAAAGAAGACTCTAAGATTTCTTATAAAAAATTTTTAGTAGATAATGCTGTGATGGGAGCCACCTATTTCATGGTGCTTATTGTTTTATTTGTTGTGCTGTTTTTCTCAGTTAAATTTACAGAATCTGCAATTAAGCATAATATAGTGAAATCAAAAGGGGATATATTGGATATTCCTGTCAAGAAGATTATGTCCAGGAGATCGATTACTGTAAATGAAAATGCCCGCCTGATCGATCTCATCTCTACTATGGATAGGAAGGGACTTAATTCGGTCTACTTTGTCAAGAAGAAGAGAAAGAATACTATGGAGATCATCTCTAAAAAAGCCATACTAGATGCGATATTCTGCGTTAAGATCAAGGAGATCGAAGAATATGAGAAAGCATTATCCTCTTTGAAAGTCAAGGATATAATGGATATCTCATCTGTAAGAATTGCACCAAATACATATGTATACAAGGCTGCTGCTATAATGGCTAATGAAATGGCTACTCATGCCCCTATTGTCAGCCATGACAAGATTATAGGAACGATAACCCAAACAGGCATTCTGAAATATTTATTTAGCAAGAAATTGATCAGGAGATTATTGAGTGAGAAGAATCTTCCTGCTTTGACATCTGTGATGAAGAAAAAAATCAGGATTGTCACACCTGATACATATATTAAAGATGCTGTTTCTGTTATGAGGTCTTCTAATGTTAATTGTGTCCTTGTTCTTGAGGATGATATTTTAGCGGGAATATTCACCCAGAATGATTTTTTACATGATTCAGTAATCAATCCCCAGATTCTTTGCAAGGGTATCGTAAGAAAAGTCATGAGTAAGCCAGTATTTACTATCTCTTCCGATAAAACTATAATTGATGCAGTCAGCTATATGGTCCAAAAGGGACATCACCATCTTGTTGTTGTTAATGGTGAAGAAATTATCGGCATACTTAATCAGACAGACTTATTTAGGGTGTTATCTCCTTTTTATAAAGACTTATTTCAGAAGTCTTAGTAATTTTTGCTATTTTTATACTATCCGATGATTAAAAGAAAGATTTAAATAGAAAAATACCAGAATTTAACAAATGCCAAGTCAAAGCAAGGTTGACCTCAAAAAACAAAAGATGGATTATATCTCAAATCTTAATGCGAGAGTATCATCGTTAGAAAAGAGAGTTAGTTTAATCGAGGGTAGTCCATCTTCATCTGCCACCGCATCAAAAAAGAAGCCTTTACGGGTGGTCGGGATTGTGCTACTAGTTTTAGGGGGATTTTTTATTCTTTTTGGAGGTTTCTTCTCGATGTTTATTTCTCGAGGATCTCCTTTTATTAGTGGATTAATATCTCTTTTGGCATGGTCTGCTGCAATATTAGGAATAATCTTCCTAGCTTCATCTAATGGTTCTTCTTCTACTCCTAGTTCAGAAGAAGAGCCAGATGTTTCTTCAGAAAAAGAAGAAATATTAAAAGAGGCACCAGTAAAACGAACTTTAACAAAAACAGCAAAGAAGATAACACCCTCGAAAAAAGAAACACACTCAACAGAAGCAAACATTGGAATGAAATGGTTTGCACGAATCGGCATAATCTCCTTAGTATTAAGCGTAGCTTTCTTTATAATCTATGCAATACAAAATAAGCTCATTGGACCTACAGGGCAGATAGCTATCGGCATTTTAATAGGCATTATACTTTTGGTTCTCGGAGAATTTTTTGATAAAAAAGAAAAGTATATCGGATATGCCAGGACACTTACAGGAGGAGGGTTTGCGATATTATATTTTGCGATTTATGCTGCCTATGCATTCTATAAGCTTATTCCAAACCAGTGGCTTGATATGCTGATACTCTCAATAATTATACTCTTTGCGATAATTTTTTCCTTAAGGTATGATTCACAGGTTATTGCTGCTGAGGCATTTTTGCTTGGGTATATGGCGCCGATAGTCATAGGAAACATAACCATTTTCTCCTTATTCTATTCTGTTCTTTTGAGTATTGGATTAGCGTTCATATCTTTTTCCAGGGGTTGGACTAATTTAAGTTATGGCGGTTTGATGTTATCATATATTATACATGGAATCTGGCTTGGCAATAATCCCGGAATAGAAAACTTATCATTGATCCATTCTGTATTCATTCTGGCCTATATATCAATATTTACCATACTTGCAATATTTGTAAAATCCGATCAGGATGGCATAAAAGAAAAGAATTATGCTTCAGAAGCATTTATATATCTCGCATTTGGTATAGGCTACTTCTTTTTCTTTATTGTAAAATTGAAGATTGAGATGCTTGCTTCTCTTGTCCTACTACTGCTGGGTGTTATAATCCTTACTTTCAGGCAAAGGCTCAATTACCTTGTCCTGATATCAGCTATCGGCACTTATATAACCCAGTGGATATGGCTTGGCAGCAATTATTTGGAATCAAATATGCCAACGCACATGATATTTGCAACCATATACCTTGTGCTTTTTACTATTGTCAGCTTTATGCAAAGAGAAGATGTTACTAACGTTATAACACAATTATTGAATACTTTTTTTTATTTAGGACTAATGCTTGTGCCCCTAAGAAAGTTCTATCCTGATTGGGACGGATTATTTGCGCTCGCTCTAGCAATATTTTATCTGATAGCTGCATATATTGCATACAATAAAGAGAATAAATACTTGTTCAATACATTTGTTCTCCTGTGTGTAAGCTATCTTGCTCTTGCAGTTCCTCTTCAGCTTGGCCAGGGCTGGGTCACAATATTCTGGGCTATTGAAGCACTACTTCTTTTGTTGTTAAGTTTTAGATTAAAGGAAGATGTATTAAGAGTTTTCAGTACTATAGTTGCAGGTGCGGCTTCTTTTAGATTATTGGTATATGACTCATGGGCATTAGCGAAATTTGATCTGTATAATCTTATAGGAAGTACAAGATTCTTTTCATTTATCATAGTCATAATCATATTATATACAGTCTCATATATCTACGCCAGGAACAAGAATTTATTTGATAATTATGATACTTATATGAAATATATTGCTATCGGGCTCTCGATTGCTGCTACTTTCCTTACAACAGTGATATTCACGATAGAGATAATGCAGTCATCAGGAATAGGAGATATGAAACAGATGTGGATTTCTGTTGCATGGATCATACAAGCACTGATTATCCTGGTATATGGATTTACGTCTTCAAAAAGAGTCGCAAGAATTATCGGCATAGTAATATTTTTTATCTCTATATTTAAAATATTTTTATTTGATTTAAGTATGCTTGATACTATCTATAGAATAATCTCTTTCTTTGTACTTGGGATTATCCTTCTTTTGGCAGCTTTCCTATATCATAAATATAGGGATTATATTTAAGGTGTTATGATGAAAAATATGTTTATCTGTTCTTTATTGTTTTTTTTAATTTTACCTATGGTTATTTCTTTTGAAGAATCAAAATGGCCATATTATAAAGAGATTGCTTTTGAATATAATGGGGAGCCAGTTGAATTATTGCTTGATAAAGAAGTATTGGATATGATGAATAACGATGGCTCAGACATAAGAATAATAACAGAGAATAAAGAAACAGCTTATGTGATAAAGTTAACAGCACCACAGAACTATGCTCATGGAGCAAAGATAATACAAGCATCTTCTACCAGGACACAGTTTAGGGATATTGATTATGAAAAAGATAATATGGTTGATGGCAGATATGATTCTGGAGAGGGTTCTACATGGGAGATAGACGCAATAAAAGACAAAAGCTCAGCATGGTTTATATTAGATATTGGTTCGAATAGCTTGACTAATAGCATAACGATATGGTCTCAGAATCCCCAATATACCTGGAAAAGCATACAGATTGAAGGGAGCTATGATAATAAAGAGTGGTTTAATGTAAGGGATAGAACTAGTTATAGTGTTTCCTCGATCAGGACAGTTTATTATCCACCTGTTGATTATCGTTACCTGAGATTTATTTTATGGCATACACAGAGTTTGTCTATATCTGAGATTGAGATAAAAGGTGTTTCAACAGGAAAGCTTTATTTTCTTCCAGAAGAAAATAAAGAATATTCACTATATTATGGGAATAGACAGGCTGTTAAGCAAACTTATAATACTAGCAAGATTTATTATAAATTAGGCCTGCCAATAGCTAAACTCTCTTCACAGACTGAAAATACCATTTATGATTCAGATCAGGATAATGACGGCGTTATCTATGATAACTGCCCGCTTCTCTATAATCCAGACCAAAAGGATGATGACAATGATGGCTTGGGCAATGCCTGCGATAACTGCCAATTTGTTGCTAATGCTGATCAAAGGGATTATGATAAAGATGGATTAGGGGACAGATGTGATAATTGTAATGCGGTTGTTAATACAGATCAAAGAGATGAGGATTTTAATGGAAGGGGAGACTTGTGTGATGATCGTGATGGAGACAGAAAACTGAATCCTGATGATAACTGTCCTGGCGTATATAATCCATCTCAATCAGATCTTGATAAAGATGGTATAGGCGATGAATGTGATGAGAAAGATGACAGAATCACAGAAAATAAGTTTCTGCTCTGGACAGTCATGATCGTGACAATATTGATAGTGGGTTTTCTCGCTTTAAATCTTATAAAGAAATCATCTAAGAAGTAATCAGATATTTTTTTCTTTTCTATAGCTTATTAAGTCCTGTATAGAAATAATCTTTAGATTATGCTTTTCTGTATATTCTTTCAATTCTTCAAGTTTTGCTGCTTCGCCATCTTTGTTTAGGATCTCACAGATAACTGCTGCCGGATATAAGCCTGCCAGCCTGCATAAGTCTACTGCTGCTTCAGTATGCCCCTCTCTTTTTAGAATACCGCCTTCTTCATATCTTAATGGGAATATATGGCCCGGCATGGCAAAGTTTTCTGGCTTAGATTTTTCATCTATAAGTGCTTTTATTGTCTCTGTCCTGTCCTGGGCACTTATTCCTGTTGTTGTGTTATACCTGTAATCTACTGAGATGGTAAATTTACATCTTGTTATTTCTGTGTTTTTAGAATCCTGCACCATTAATGGGATGTTTAATTGGTCTAGTCTTTCTCCTAACATCGGGACACAGATTAAGCCGCCTGCTTTTTTTATCATAAAATTTATTTTTGAGGGAGTTGCTTTTTCTGCTGCCAGAACAAGGTCACCTTCATTTTCCCTGTTCTCGTCATCTACAACAATTATGCATCTGCCTCTTTGCAAATCTGTTATTGCTTCTTCTATTGTTGATAACATAATAATAAGAAAGTAAAAAGTAATTTAAAAAGGTATGGGAAAAAATTAGTCAAATTTCATATTTACAAGGGCTAGGCATAGCTTTGATCTCTCTTGGAAGATAATTTGGAAGTTCTTTTGGCATATCTCCTTTTTTTATAAAAAAACAATCTTCCATAATTGAGTTTCTCAGTAAATGTAATTTATCATTGATTGAATACACTTTCCAATCTTTTTTTATGTTTTTTGATTGTGACTCTATGATACTTGTAGGTTGAGTAATAGTATCTCCTGCACCTTCTCTGATATTATAATCACCCCTCATTTCGAAATATCTTATTGTATCTATCCACATATCTGTAGAACCATTTTTTGGTGTGACTATAGTAGTTATTGGATAGCTCTTTTCAACTGATTTATCACCCCATATATCAGTCAGGATTATTGCTCTTTTATATGACACATCCAATCTTCTGCAAATATCTGTATATAATTTACCTGATAAGAAATTTTCATTATTTTTTGATACTTTATGGATTATAGGTACTGAAAATATTGCATCAATTTTATCAGCAATTTTATATTTATCTACTTTTTCTCTAAGATTAGAGCTTGCGGAAGTTATTATCATAACATATTTTTTGGTTCTTAAGGAATTATTTATATTATTGAAGTAATTTAAGAACTCCAATGTTTTCTCTCTGAGATTTGAATTTGTTTCAAGGGTCCCATCCCAATCTAGGAAAATATAGGTGGGATTTTTACGATTCTTCATAGATTTTAGGTGCATCTGATGTAATGTATAAGGAGTATCTGCTATCCCAAACTCATACAAACTATCAGCTCCTCTTATATCCTCCAAAGATCTCCCTTTACTCCTCTCTCCAATAAAATGGTAGAAGAAAGCCTCACTTAAAAATCCGTTCCTATAGAATAATCTTGCTTTTTTCTCAAGGTCTACTATCTTCTTGCTTTTTGCAGTCTTAATAAGTTCATCTAGATTCACTGCTATACCTAATGATTGCAGTTTATTCATCTCAATATCTTTGGTTCCACCATCAGAATCACTTTCCTGTACCCTATTCTCCCAACTAAAGAAATCTTCATATTCTTGTACTATTTTAGTTAGGCTCATTTTACATTCCCCTGACATGTTTAATATTCATTTGAAAAGACATAGTTTGCCTTCATGCTCTAATTCTTTCTTCTTATCAAAGAAAAAGCACCTAGAATCCAATCTATTATGGTGCTTTATGTATAAAATAGTGGTTTACAGCTCTTTAAAAACCTTTCTATTATCGTTACTATTTAGTTACTAAATTACAAGTATCCCTCAACCAGAATGTCTTTGCCTATTTTCTTTATATGGGTGTCTTTTAGGCTGATTGCTTTGTTGAGCTCTTTTATTCCTAATGGGCCTATAACGCCTTTTCCATCATCTCCTATTATCTTTGATGATGTGAAGAGCATAACCTTATCAACCAGTTTTTCATTTATCATTGATGCATTTATAAGGGAGCCGCCTTCCAGGAGGACATTATAATAGCCTAGTTTAGCAAGCTGCTTCATGGCTTTATTCAGATCTACCAAATTATTCTTTGTTTTTGTTTTTATTATCCTTACTCCCATTTTTTCAAGCTTTTTCATCTTTACTTTTGGGGCTCTTTCAGAGCATGCAATAATGACATTCTTGGGATTTTTCATGGCTTTTGCTTTTAAGGAAATTTTAAGGTTTGTGTCTATTATCAATTTGATAGTATCTTCTCCTTTTATGAGCCTTGTATCCAAAAGGGGATCATCTTTTATTATAGTGTTTATGCCGACCATCACAAGGCCGATATCATTCCTAAGCTTATGCACCATTTCCAGGCTTTCTTTTCCCGTGATATACTTTGATTTCCCTATAACTGTAGCTATCTTGCCATCCAGGCTCATTCCTGCTTTTAAACAGACAAAAGGGACTTTTTTCTTCACATATTTGATATAGCCTTCGTTAAGCTTCATGCATTCTTTCTCGAGTATTCCTATCCTTGTCCTTAAACCACGGAGTTTTAGGATTTCGCAGCCATTTACCCTCGGATTGGGATCTTTCATACCAACAACTATCTCTCTTACTCCTGCATTGACAATCTCTTCTGTGCATGGAGGGGTTTTGCCCCAATGAGAGCACGGCTCTAAAGTGACGTACATAATAGAATTATTTGCTTTGTTTCCTGCTTCATCTAAAGCGATCTTTTCAGCATGCTTTCCTCCGCATATCTTATGATAGCCTTTTCCAACAATCTGGCCCCGCTTTACAATAAGGCAGCCTACTGCAGGATTAGGGCATACACTATTGCCTCCTTTTTTTGCTAAGCTGATGGCATGCTGCATGTACTTTTTATGTGATATCAATCCAATTACCCCCTATATATTATTTTTATAATAACTCATATATAAATCCTCGCCCTGATTTATAATTATTTTAGAGTGGTTATTAATTGTTTACTGTATTGAAAAGATAATAGTTATGTTATTACTTAATAGTCACAAAAATAGTAATGTTTAAATACTAGCCACACTTTCTTGATTCCTGTGAGGTATGATTGCAATGCTAGAAATAATGACTATTGATCCAAATATACATTTAGTTAATGATGGTACTAGGGAGAATCCTAAATTTACTATTCAAGTTGTTAATAGAGATTCAAGAATAAGGATTACTAAAAGTTACTTACTTTCTGAATGGGGTATGGATCTTATTAATACACCGCAATTCTTTAGAGAAGATTTGAAGAAAGACCATTTTGATTTTGCTAATAAGGCTAATGAAGTCTTATCTCACTATGGAATGGCCAGTTTTACAGTAGAACCTGTTATAGAGAATAGTAAACTACAAAAAAGATATGAATCTATATTAATGTCTATAGCAGATGATAAGAGTTTTGAGTTTTATTCAAATCATTTAGAAAAGATTGCTGGTTTGATGTCAAGATTTCAGGATTATAGGGTGCAGGGAGCATATCCTGAGTACTCTACATTAATTGCTCAAGAAAATAAAGGGTATAATGGAAACCCTATTGCAGGTAATTATTCTTGGGCTGCTGCTTTGTTTCTTTTCAGAGCTTCCGATACCTCAAATCATCGATCTGAAATAGACTTAGAAAATGCTGTTAAACTATATTCTCTCTCTTCAGTTGTTGAATTAGGGGAATTAAATCACTCACCCGAATATCTTCATGATACAATAAAATCAAATTCAGAGTGGTATATGAAATTTGCAGATAATGCTGAGAAACATCTTGATATAATAAAGAAAGTACCTATTGATGAACTTGTTTAAGGCTAATATTTATTATTAATAATGATTATTTTCTAATAACATTTCCCGAAATATGCATAGACATTAGCTTCTTTTCCGCAATGGATGCACTTTTTCTTGATGTTTTTCTGGTTAAATGGGATGCATCTTGAGTTAGCGCCTTTTGTCTTTTCTTTTATGCTGTCTTCACATTTTTCTTCTCCGCAGAATGGAGCAAAGACAATTTTTCTGTCTTCAACAGACTTCATGAATTCTTCCCAGGAGTCTGTTTCAACTATGCTTTTTTTCATATGCTCATGGGCTTTGTCAAGAAGATGATTATGGATATCATCTAATAGTTCTTTCACTTTATCTTTAAGGTTGGCTCTTTTTATGAATAGTTTTTCTCCTGTGTCCCTTCTTACTATTACAACCTGTTTCTTCTCTATATCTTTTGGGCCTATTTCTATCCTTAATGGTATGCCTTTCATCTCATATTCATTGAATTTCCAGCCAGCAGAGTATTCCTCTCTTGTGTCTACTTTCACTTCATATCTGTCCAGTTCTTTCCTTATCTTCTCAGCTTCATTGATTGTTTTTTCCTTTGTCTTGTCAAAGAGAATGGGGATTACTGCTATCTGTATCGGGGCTATTTTTGGAGGGAGAACAAGTCCTTTATCATCACTATGCTGCATGACTATTGCTCCTATTAATCTTGTTGAGAAGCCCCAGGAACTTTGCCATGGCAGGTGATTTTTCTCATCTTTTCCTACATAATTAATATTGAAGGCTTTTGCAAAGCCCTGTCCAAGATTGTGGGATGTGCCGCATTGTAAGAACTTGCCATCAGGCATGAATGATTCTATTGTTGCCGTGTATTTAGCTCCTGCAAATTTTTCTTTTTCTGATTTTTTACCTTTGATAACAGGAAGGGCTAAGATGTTTTGGGCAAGGGCCTCATATTCGTCCAGGAACATCAATGTTTCTTTATCGCATTCTTCTTCTGTTTCATAGACGCAATGGCCTTCCTGCCAGAGAAATTCCCTGCTCCTTAGGAATAATTTAACGTCTTTAACTTCCCATCTTATAATATTGCACCATTGGTTTATCCTTAAAGGCAAATCTCTATGGCTTCTTATCCATTTTGCATAGGAATCATACATTATTGTCTCAGATGTAGGCCTTAGAGCCAGCCTTTCTTTTGAATCCTCGTCTTTATTCTGGATCCAGGCAACTTCCGGAGAAAAGCCTTCAGCATGCTCTGCCTCTTTCTTGAAGAATGATTCTGGTATGAACATTGGGAAATATGCATTATCTACTTTTTTTTCTTTTAATCTCTGGTTGAAGTAATCCATTATCTTCTGCCAGATTGCATATCCATAGGGCCTTATTATCATTGTTCCTCTAACTGGAGAATAATCTGCCAGCTTGCTTTTTATGATAACCTGGCCATACCATTCTGGCATGTCATCTTTTTTCTTTACTGTTATTCCTTTTTCGTCTTTTTCCTGTTTCTTTGACATGGCTATTGTTGCATAGAGTTTTGTTTATAAATTTTTTTGATTAGGTTTAAATAAAGAATTTGAATACTCTATAATATGGGGGAATTGTCGAATAGTGATAATAGGTACTTGTACAGGGCTGGCCAGGCCATTGCCCTATATTTTCTTTTACAACTTGCTGCTTCCTGTAAGACTATTGGCCTTCCTGAGGAATCACAACTTTACGCTAAGTCAGGTATTAGGCATCCCCACACCTTAACATATAAAGGAGATAGATACAATGCTAGAGATAAGGTCAGCCAGATTGAACGAGAAGACAGGAATACGCCAAGTGAAGATCCTACTATGAAACATATTTCCGGCATATATGTTCTGGCACAGCATCTGGCAGAACAGGCAGAGAAATTCACTATAGACGGCATACTTAATTCCTATGTATCTAAAGAAGGATACGAATACGGCAATAGCTTTGTTGATGTGAGTATATACGGTGTTAAAATAGAACTGGATAAAGAAGAGTATTGGATAACAGCAGTTGATGAAACTGAGAAGGAAGTGAAGGAGTTTGTAACATATGATGAAGATTTGGGTTTAGCATATCTTAAGACTACCCACAAAACAGTAAGTGAGGAGAAGTTTATCAACATATCTCCTCTTGAAGCTCTACTCAAATCCGAGGGAGGGGCTGTAAATATTGAACTTTTTAAGCAGCATGAATTTACCAATGATCAAGAGGGGCTTCTTGCTCAAATATATGCAGTTCTTCGGGATATCAGGAGTGGTAAATAAATATTGTATAGATTCAAATTAGAAAGCTTTTTATAATAAAACTCCTGATATAATAAAAAATATCACTTGGGGGTGAAATATTATGGCAAATGATGTTGAAGATGGAAAAATATGCGCTGCATTAGCTTATATCTTGATAGGAATAATCTGGTATTTTGCAGACGAGAAAATGAAGAAAAATAATTTTGCGAAGTTTCATGTTAAGCAAGGTTTGGTGCTGTTGATACTTTGGGCTGCTGTAAATGTGGTGGGAGGTATTATACCTATTATCGGGTGGTTCATTATATGGCCTGTTGGCAATCTATTGTGTTTTGTATTCCTTATTATAGGTTTAATAAACGCACTAGGCGGGAAACAAAAAGAACTGCCAATAGCTGGTAAATTCGGCAGTAAATTTAATTTTTAATTTTTATTTTATTTAAGAAGCACTAGCGCCAGCAGTCTTCTTTGCACTTTTCAGTTCAACAGAATCAGTAGATTCTGCTGAATTAAATTTATTCTCGTCGTTAATGACTGACTTAACAAGTTGTGTATAATCTTTTGCCCCTCTTGATTTAATGTCATATGCAAAGATGGATTTTCCATATTTAGGGGCTTCTTTGAGTTTTGAATTTACCCTTATAGGCTCTGAAATGATATCATAGAATTCATTTCTCATCTTATCAAGATATTCTTTACAGATCTTATTCCTCATGTCATACAGTGTTGGGATGATCTTTGTTATCTCAGTGTTTGTATCAAAGACATGATTTATTGTCATTATCGCTTCTATCATTTTTTTTAATGCATCATAACTCAGATAGTCAGTGGCTACAGGGATAAATGCCTCATCACAATATATCAGGGCATTCTGGTTCAGGATACTTAATGAGGGTGAGGAATCGACTATGACATAATCATATCCTTTCAGCTTCTTGAGCTTCTCGCTTAACAGGAATTGACTGTTTTCCTTTTTTGAGAGGATAGCGTCTGCTTTTGTCAATGTTTCTCTGCTGGGAATAATATCCAGATTTTTTCCTAGCGGCCTTATACACTCTTCAATCTGGGCATTCTCTATCAGCAGATCATACATATCCTTGCCAGATTCGTAATGTAAGCTTGCAGCTACATTGCCTTGTGCATCCATGTCCATGAGCAGAACTTTCTTGTCATTTCTGGATAAGCCTGCAGCTAGATTTATAGATGTTGTTGTCTTGCCTACTCCGCCTTTTTGGTTAATGATGCAAATCTTTCTCATTTATGTTTCACCCTTTTAGTTAGAATATTTGTATACGAAATTGTATACTAGTATATAAATCTTACGATAGTTAAAATAAATGAGGAGAAATGCTAGATATCTTCTGAAAGAAGGATAGGGATGTTATCTTCAATCTTGTATGTTTTTTTACATTTCTTACATACTAAGGCTTTTTTATCTTTGGTATAGCTAAGCTTGGCTTTACAATCAGGGCATACTAATATATCATACAATTCCTTTGAAATTGGTTCTTTCATCTTTATGAAATAATTACAAAATCTTTAAAAAGCTTTGCCAAAAAAAGCAAAGCTTTATATATGATGAGCTATTTCTGTTTATAAAGTTTTATATGTTGTAATGATTATTATTAAGAGAATTGTTGGGGGTATTGATTTTTATTAGGTGGTATCTATGGCTGAAATGGTAAAGAAATGTCCTGAATGTAGCGGAATAAACCTTTTCTGGAACCGTGAAAAAGGCGAGATAATTTGTAGAGACTGCGGGCTTGTTATAGAAGATAAGATGGTTGATTTCACGCAGGAATGGCGTGAGTTTGATTCTAGCCAGGCAGAGACTAAGCGTAGAACAGGGGCACCTATGACCTTTACTCAGTATGATCAAGGCCTTGGTACAGAAGTAGGGCAGAAATCCGACCTTTTTAAGCTTGGCGGAGCCGAAAGAAATAAATTTTTCAGGCTTAGAAAATGGCAGTATAGGATATCTACAGCTATTGAGAGAAATCTTAAACTGGCTTTAGCAGAGCTGAAAAGAGTATCATCTTTTTTGAAATTACCTAAATCTGTTGAGGAAGAGGCTTCAAGGATATATACTCTAGCGGTTCAAAGAGGTTTAGTCAGGGGAAGAAGCATGGAATCTGTTGTAGCAGGGGCATTATATGCTGCCTGCAGAAGGCATGAAGTGCCCAGAACACTTGATGAGCTTTCAGAAGCTTCTGGAATAGAGAAAAAGGAAATTGGGAGAACTTACAGGTTTGTTACCAGGGAACTGGGCTTGACAATCTTACCTTCAAATCCAGCTGATTATATAGCGAGGTTTGCATCTGCTTTGAAATTAAGTGCTGAGACACAGTCTAAGGCTATTGAGATTCTTGAGAAGGCGCAGAAGATTGAGCTGACATCTGGAAGAGGGCCTACTGGAATAGCATCAGCTGCTCTTTATGTATCTGCTTTGATACATGGCGAGAAAAGAACCCAGAGAGAGGTAGCAGATGTTGCTGGCGTGACAGAGGTTACAATAAGAAATAGATATAAAGAGCTTCTTGAAGAGCTTAATCTTGAGAAAGACATCAAGAAAACAAAGAAGAAAAAGAAGAGATAGATTTATTTTGTTATTTCTTTCAAAAACCAAGTTAGTCATCACATTTCTAGTTTTTTATACTTTTTTTAGAAAGTTAGTCGCCATAATATAAGTTCTAATTAAAATCTAAAAAACTTCTTTTCAAAATCAGCTATTTTTTTGTTTTTTATTTTGATTCCTTCTTTTTTTAATAACTGAATTTTCTTTTTGCTGTTTAATTTTCCCTGATAGCCGCCTAAGCTGCCATCTGAGCAGATTACTCTATGGCAAGGAACAAAGCAACGCTGTCTTCGACAGCTTTTTCCTTTTGTCTGCCAAGCGCCGTAAGGATTTTTCTTCAGAGCATTTCCTACAGCCCTGTAAGCTTTTGTTTTAAGAGCTTTAGCTAGTTCTTTGTATGATGATACTTTTCCTTTTGGGATCAATCTGCATTTTTGCCAGACTCTTTTTTCAAATCTCATTTTCTTTGTTTTAATTTTCAGAATATATAAATTTTTATAAAGAAATGTAGAATAATCACATTATGAAGATTTCATTGAATGGAAAAGATGCTCTCAAATATCTTCTGATAGCTGTCTTTGTTTCTGTAACATTTTGTTTTGCTATAAAGTATCTTGGCCTGAATGGGCATATACCCTGGATTATGGGATATAATGATGCGGGGGGTTGGGCAAACAAGGCTTTTGAGCCAGGCATGCCTTATATTGACAAGCTTGTTGAGTATCCTGTGATAATTGGCATGACGATGTATGCTGCTTCCAGATTTAATCTTAATTATTACCTTTTTTTCCATTATTTTCTTTTTTTGGGATGCGCTTTAGCCACAACTTATTATTTGTATAAACTTTCTGAGGAGTTGGGAACTAATAAGAAATACTTGTTTATATTCTGGGCTTTTGCACCTTCTATGCTATGGTTCAGCTATTATAACTGGGATATGATAACTGTTATGCTGTCTATAATGGCATTGTATTATTACAAGGAGAAAAAAGATATTCTGGCTACTGTTCTTCTGTCTTTGGGCTTTGGAACAAAAATATATCCCCTGCTTTTCTTTTTTCCTGTTCTGCTGCATAGGAAGTTTTTCAAGTGGATAAAAATTGGGTTGGTGTTTTTGGCTACTTTTCTTATTGTGAACTATTATTTCATGCTGATGAATTTTAAGGCATGGTATTTTATCTATGGTTTCCATGGGATGAGAGAACCAAATATTGATTCTATATGGTCTGTTATTATGAGATTTATTCCCAGCCTGAGTATTGAGTCTGTCAATTGGATCACTCTTATCTTGTTTGCTTCACTTTATCTTTATATCAATATAAAATTCAGGAATAGGGATTTTTTGTTTATGTCTTTTATATCCCTGCTCTTATTTATGATTGTGAATAAGGTATTCTCTCCACAGTTCATAATATGGCTCCTGCCTTTCTTTGCTATCTATGGGATAAGGTTAATTCCTTTTTATGCTTTGGAGATTTCAAATATTGCTGTTCTTTTTGCTACTCTTAACCATATCTTTTCTCATCTGGATTTTACTATGTTTCTGGTTTATTCTGGAGTATTTGTTGTTGTAAGACATGTTTTGCTTGTGCATATATTAATTAAAGAATTAGATGTTCTTAGTAAGGGATAAGAAATTTTCTTTGTTTATGCCTTTTTTGTATTTCTTTGCTATTTTAGTTAGTGTATTTTTATTTATCATTATTCCTTTTTCCTTTAATCTGGCTGAGATATTTCTTCCTGTCAGATATTGTATGAACTGAGTCATGTTCTTTGGCTTTTCTGTGTAATGGCATCTTTCAAAGTCTATGAGATATGGCATGTCTTTTCTTATTATTATGTGCTTTACAGGGTGGTGCATCTCTTCTTTGTTTATTTTTAGCTTGTCTAGTGTGTATAGCTGGTTAAGCAAGTTTTCGATGACTTTTTTTATCTGTTTTTTATCTTCTTTCTCTATATAATCCTGAAAGAAAATTCCATCAATGAATTCCATCCCTAAGCAATTGTTTTTGAAAAATAGGAATTTTGGTCCTATCTCTTTTTTGTTTAATTTTTTCAGGAAAGAAGCTTCAATCTCTATCCTTGAGAGGGCTTCACTTTTTGGATTCTTTGATTTTACAGCTATCTTTTTTCCTTTATAATCTGTTGTGTGGATTATCCCTCTTTTTCCTTTTTTGTAGTATTCCATGTTTACTGTTTTTATTCTTATATTTATTATCCTACCCGGCAAATAGAGTATCTTGTTGTAGTGTTAATCAGATAAGGATAGGCAGGCACAATATAAAGAATTCGTTTTTTGGTATGGAGCCAGATCACTTTTCTTAAAAGATCTAGAATAATATTTTAGATAAGTTCTCAAGTTCAGAAACAAGATATTTTATCATGAAAAGGTGGTTGCCTCTTTGACCTTTTATAAGTGCATTATAATATCTTCTCTTATTCTTATTGTGAATAATAACCGGAGGATACCCTTTTCTTGCCAGAGTATGATTCATAAGAAGCCTTCCGACTCTTCCATTTCCGTCAAAAAAAGGATGAATTCTTTCAAATGTGCAATGGAATTGTGAAACTAGCTCTATCGGGTGCAAGATGTCTCTGTTTTTTCTGTACCAAGCGATTAAATTGCCTATTTCTGTCGGAATTAACTTGTAGTTCAATCCCATCATTTCGCCTACTTTTACTCCAGCAGTCCTGAATGCGCCCGCGTCCTCACTTATGTCTTTTTTCAGGATTCTATGCAGAGAAAAGATAAGGTTCTTATCAATATCTTTCTTATACATTTTTGAAAACATATATGCATTTTTATGGTTCTCAATCTCCTTTATATCCCGATAAGGCTTATTCCCTGGTGTGATACCCTGATTTAAGAGCAGGTTTGTATCTTTAAGAGTTAGAGTTGAGCCTTCAATTCTACTAGTATTATATGTGAACTGTGTTGTGATAAACTCCTCAATTTTTGCTAGTTCGTCTTTTGAGGCCCCTTTCAGCTTTTTTTTGTAATTCTTCTTTATTTCTATAAACATATCTTCCTTTATGGCTAAAAAAATTCTAGTGCTGTTCTGCTCTTCTTCGAAAAGCCCGATTTCTTTTTTGGATGGAGGATTCAATCCAACATATCTCTCGATATTCTTGCCACTCCTGACTGATTTAACTAAATAATAATATTCTCTGCCGCTAATTTGCTTCTTTCTTACAAATACCATTTAGTCATCACAGATACGTATTATTTATAAATTATTTGCATTTAGTCATCACGGATATTTAATCTTTATGCTTTTATTCTTCTTTTAATCAAGCTAATCACCGGTTTTATCAGCAGCAGCAGGATAAGGGCAAGGAATGCATAATAATTTCCTGCCATCCTTGAATATGAGTATAAGAATGATGCTGCGGCTATGAAAAATAAAATCCACCAGGAATTGTAGCTGGAGGATTTTACCTGAATAAAGAAGACTATGAATGACAATACAATCGTTGTTATTATAATCTGTTCAATCATTTTTCTTTTTCCTCAGCAGATATATGATCTTTTTTATCTTCTCTTTCCTGAATCCGGCATCATTCAATAATACGATTACTTCTTTTTCAGATAGTTTCTCTTTGATATAACTATCGACCATCTCTTCGAATTCTTCTTCTTCAAACTGGTCTTCATCTTCCGGGGTTTCTTCATCTACGCCTTCAATGTATTCGAATTTTTTTAATTCACTGTATTTCTTGTCAAGCTTTAGATGTTTAAATGCCAGTATAATGTCATCTTCCGGGTAACCTACTTTCCTGCATGCATTTATTACTGCATATGCATCTTTTCCTTTGTCTAACTGTGTTTTTATCCATCTGTGTAATTTT
>JAGLMD010000086.1 GCA_023140175.1 Nanobdellota archaeon
TCAAACCTAGGGTCTTTTTGTGCTATTTTTATCGCTTTCTCAATCTCTTTCCTTGGATAGCCTGCATGGATAAGATATTCGACAATAAAGAATAATTCATGGCCTTCTGCTGTGTTTTTTATTATCAATTCTGATAATCTTGCTGTCTTATCTCCATGGAGCATGTCCTGATGCATGTTGTGATGATGGATTGTGTGTAAGTTATGATGCATCAAGCTGTTTATTCTCTTATGCTTTATGTTATAGATTATGATCAGTGAGTAAATTACTGCAATTACAGCTCCGAATACGTAGAATAAAATGCTGAATAGTGCTATGAGTGAATACTGGACTAATGATATCCCTGTATTCTGGTTTAGATATGTCCAGATGGAGTTTGAGAAGAGGTATAAGTATGTTATCAGGGATACGATTGATAATGTGATATACAGCTTTACTGCAGTTAATCTGAAAAGCTTGAGGAAGATGAATGACAGCAGGAATACAGCCAATGATATCAGTATTGCTGGGTAGATTGATTCCATGTTTATCAGTTGTGATAGGATATCTACTCCTAGTTTTCCCTGTGTGTAGAATGGCCTGAACCTGAATATTGGGTTTAGTATGAAAATGGTTACGGACATGAGGGCTAAAGGAATAAAATTCATCACATCAAGTTTTGCGAATTCATTGAAT
Organism: Nanobdellota archaeon; assembly: GCA_023140175.1. GTDB lineage: Archaea > Nanobdellota > Nanobdellia > Woesearchaeales > WJIZ01 > WJIZ01. The sequence continues at coordinate 676 of JAGLMD010000086.1, forward strand.
GCAAATAATGGCTTGTGCCTGTTCTTTACGCACCAGAACCAGAACCAGAAAAGAGATGCGAGGATAAACATAACTGCTAATGCATTCATGATGTAAGTGAATAAAGTGGCAGATGCCAGTAAGAAATCAAACGGTATGCTTTCAAGAGATTTGCTTAGCAGGCTATTTTCTCCCAGGAATAATGGGGAATGGCCTTCCTGGCCAAACGATGAGTATAAAGGATCAAACCTGGCTATAAGATACGGCAGGAAGAATATGCCTATGCCTACAATCATGTTCAGGATAAGCATTCCAATTATGCCTAATGCCAGTGTTTTTCTGTAATGAAAGAGATCTATGAAGTGGTCATAGAAATGGTCTATATGAGCGAAAGTCTGGGCGGCTTTTTCTTCTAAAACATTTTTCTTGAATATCCTATGCCTGTGCTTTAGGAAGAAGTATGCTGAGACTAAGATTAAAATAACCACTATATGCGAATCGATGGATATTGCAAGCCATTCCATTATCTTGTCGAATATCAAGAAATAGAATCCCAGCAATAAGAATGCGCTTGTGATGCTTCTTATTATTGAGCTGAAGATACTTTTCGGCATGCCAAATATTCCCATTACACGGCTTAATGAGCTGCTGTATATCTCTTTCCTGAAGCCGATGTATATAGATGATGCTATTATTATCAATAATCCTATATTGAATAATCTTAGCTCCCAGATAGGTTGGGATCTTGCTATTAAGTTGAGGAAGTCATAGGTGAATGATTTTGGCTCTATGATTGACCTTGCAAAGACAAACATGTCTTTTGAAAGCATTAGCATGAATCCTATCAGGATGATGAAGTCCAGGTTTTTTATATGGTGCCAGAATGTCTGCGCGTGCTTCTTGAAGCCGAAGAGGATTCTTGTTATGCTTGCATGATAGAATATTATGAACAATAAAGCCCAGGAGACAACTTTCTTGATGAAATCTGCATCTGCAGGCAGCAGTTCAAAGAAATCAAGGAAGCTTAATATGATTAATATGAATATTATCGATTCTTCTATTGTTGCGCCTATCCTGATGAGCCAGTAATGTGGAATGTCTCTGGCGTTTAATTCCAGGGCTTCTTCAATCTCTTCTTTTGGCAGATTTTCTTTTCTTAGCTTTGCTCTTATCTTATCCCTGGTCCAGCCTATCTTATATAAGTTTAATATTCTTTTTATCAAGTAGAAGATATGTTTCTTGTTATGCTCTATGACTTTAGAGAATGCTGCAGCAAACACAGTTCCGAAGAAGAAAATAAATATGAAAATAGCTGTTATCCAGACTCTGCTCATGTTGATTTCGTGTTTTAGGAATACAATATCCCTGGCTACTGCCAGAACAGTTGCTTTGTTTAAGCAGTCTTCATCTGCTATTGCTTTTAATGACAGCTTCAATTCTTCTTCAGAGATTATAGTGCCTATGTGCCAGATTATCAATGGGTCTGGATTTTGTATTTCAAAGTCTATCTCTCCAATTAAATCTTCTTCTTCTAAGATTTCTATCATGCATTTTGGAATCTCCATCAGAATGTCTACATTTTCCAGCCTTGAGATGTCTTCTTTTAAGGAGAGGTTTATTGTGAATGTCGTGATGTTGTTTTCATAGTCTACTTCATATGTTGTTGTTATGTTTACAGCTTCCTGTGTCTCTTCTATCTTTGTTTCTAATTTTATAACTTCAAATTCCTTTTCTTGTTCTGATTTGTTGTATTTTGTTATTATTAATTCTATGAGGTCAATTGCCCTTTGGTTGAGCCTTCCTGGGATTGAGTAAGAGATTTCTTTTGTTTCAGAAGGAGCTAGATTGCCCATATTATATTCTATCTTAGGATCATATTCAATGATATCAAACTCGTTCCTGCTCAGGATTTTATCAGCTGTATCTATTATCTCCTTGGGAAATGTTATTGTCAACCTGATGTCTTTTTCAGTGAACAGGCCTGTGTTTCTTATTTTTTCAGTGATTCTTGTTCTTCCGGTTCCCGGAATATATTCTGAATGCCTTTGGTGCTTTATCTCGTTGAAGTAGACTATTTTGTCTATTGTTAATCTTGTTGAGCTTTTTGATGAGGGGGGAGATGGTTTTTCTGTTATTGGTTCGGGGGCTGGCTCAGGTTCTTCATCTTTTTCTTTTTCCTTGTCTCCATCATCTACATCATTAGATGGGGATGTGAAGACTGCTCCGCCGCTGCTACTTCCCCCTGTGTCAGATATTACCGTAGGGGAGCCGCTTTTGCACCCCGAATCAGAAGAGTCAATATTGCCGTCGCAGTCGTTATCAACTAAATCTGAACATGTTTGGCTGACTGATAAACTCTCCGATGCTCCAGGATTAATTGTGGAATTGCTATCATCACAATCATCAGTATTGGCTATTGTTGTTGCAGAAGTTGTATCTGTACTTGAGCATATTGAAGAGAGATTAGCACCAATCTTAATTGTCATGTCTGCATTACAATATAGGTCACTATCCTCATCGCAACCTTCATCTATAATATTATTAAAATTATCATCTAAACCATTGCATGTCTCAATTGTATCATTAGAGGAATAAATTATTATTGTTTGTGAAACAGAATCATTTATTGTGTCATTTAAAACAAATGTAATGTTTTGGATGCCTGTAAAGTTGTTTATCGCTGAGAAATTCAGCAAGTAGCCTGATGTTAGTTGAATAGAAAGGTTATCATTGCCTGTCCATGTTATATTTACATTAGAGTAATTATCATAACTGTCTGTATCTTGATAGAAATTTGGATTAGTTAAGTTGATTGTTGAGTTGGAAGAGTTGAACATGAAGGTGATGTTGATTAGAGACAAAATAGGGATATAATTTACATGGATGTTTGAAGAATCTTTTCCCAGTATATCCGGCATTAAAGCAGATAAGCTATTATAAGAAGTGGTTGTATTAAGTGATAAGTAAAGATTTCCACTACTAAGGGGGGTAATATTTATCACTTCATTATAAGAAGTTTCATTTTCTACTTTAGATATTGATATATGCTGGCTTATATTGATAATAGAATTATTCTGAGAATAAAGATCTGTATCAATATTGGTCGAATTATCATCTCCTGTATTGTTAAATGTTATATTAAACTGATATAGTTGACCTATCCTTAATATAGTGAATGAGTTTGGAAATGATACAGAAAGATTTGGTGATGTTAGCCATGAGTCAAATTCATAAGTTAAATTCTTCTTGCATTTGTTGGTTTCATTAATTAATGTCACATTTATTGTTGTATTGCCTAATGATTGTCCTTTTAACGTCCATAATTTTTGGGATGGGTCATCATAAGTTAATGCAGCAGTTAAACTGCTTGACGTTGAAACTAAGCTATCTAATGATATGGTCGCATTATCATATTTTTTGTAACATGTAGACGATAAGAAGCAGAGTTCATCACTATAATTAAGTTTGGCATAAAATTGTTGACCTGTTTTTGGATTACTTGGACTTACTATGTACCATCCAAAATAACTATCACATTGAGGAATATCCTGCACAATTACCGTATCATTAGCATCAATGCTTCCATATAAAGAAGTTACACAACTTATATTATATCCATGATTGCCTGAATTATTTATAGTTATATTATATGTATAAACAGCATTAGAAGCAGAATAACTCATATTATACAAGTTACTCAATATTTTTATAGTACAATTAGCATCAATTACTATTTCATTGGATTTATTGGTTAAGTTAGCTGCAAAATATGCTATATCCCCTGCATATACATTTGTTGCTGAAAATAAAACATCCTGATCTGAACTGCTCCAGATGCTGATATTAAGGTTCATAGTTCCTTTATATGAATAGAAGCCAATAATAGTGGGCTTGAAAAAGAATAAAGAAGATATAATAAGCAAAAACAAGCTTAATATAACTATAGTTACAAATTTATCCTTTCTATTTGATTTCCTAATTTCTTTGGAAACATAATCTTTATCATAGCCATGCCTAATTAAATGTTCTTTTAGCTTATCATCACTATAGTCTTTTTTCCTATATTTCTTAAAATAATTTCTTAAGGTCATTTTGGTTCCGAAACGAAATCTTCCCCTATTTTAGTTAGCTTAAATATTCTCGTTGTTGGTGTTGTAATTGTTTCTTCAACAAATTTTAACTGCTTTAATTCTTCTAAATTATGCGAGATACCATGCCAGCTAACTTCAGTACGATTTGAAATTTCTGAAATTGTTTGTCTCTTTTTACTAAAGCTTTGTAGAATAAGTCTCTTGATATCTATTGATTTTCTTCTGTTAGAGTAATTAGTAGGCCTTCTACCGTAGAAAATACCCATAATATGAATATACTAGTTGTTATATTTATAAATCTTTCTACAGAAAGCTATATTAAAAGAAAAAGCTACGAATGATATATACTCCATACTATATGTCCTTTCATTCAAAAAATAACTGGATGCTTTGAAAAACCTTAATTTAAGACTCTTTTTCTCATCGGACATTGTTTAGATCTAAAATTTCTTAATTTTTGGTAACTGTGATATTAGCGTTAAACAGCACCCTGAGCCATTAATCTAGAACTATTCTTTCTTAATCTGATTTAATTCACTAAAAGAAACTATTGATAATTGCGCTAATTAGTATAAAATGGATGCAATTATCAATCTAGTGAATTGCATTAAATAATATATACTAATCATCGCAATTCACGATATCAAGAATTCAAACAATAAAAAGCCGAATTGAATAAGATTATATAATCGGAAATATTCCTATATAAAAAACATATTATTTAAAAAGAACCACTCATTAATGGCACTTGGGGGTATATTAAATGAACAAGAAAGGACAATTTAAACAGATTACTATCTTATTTATATTTCTCTTTATCGCTGCAATTATTTCTCTTGCTGCAAGTAAGACTAAACTTGCTGAATCTCAAATAGATAATTCAATAGAACCAAGATTAGCTTCAGCTATTGGCTCTAAAAGTGTATTCACCGATCCTTATCTCGGGACTTATCTAAAAAATTATAAGAATTTAGCTCATGTCAAATTTGAGAAACTTTCTAAAAAAGGATATTTTGCTTCATTAAAAGATGGGAATATAAAAGACAATATTGAAGGCTTTATTCTTAACAATAGAAAATATGCTATTCACTTAGTTGGATGCAATCAAGAAGAAGAAACCTGTAATTTCAGGATAAACGGAATGCTGGTTAAAGGATTATCACAAAACGGAAAGAATACTATTGATTTAGATGATACATACTCAATAAAGATCAATTCAATAAGGATGAATTATTGTGATAATAGGAGATTCTGTGATTATACTCTTCAAAGTTATGATAAGGTAGAATTGGAGGTTGTTGAGAGATGAGTTGTATTGAATTGAATGTTTTTTGTAATAAACTAAGGGGTGGTAGGTTATGAAAAGGAAAGAAAAGGTATTATTGGTCTTTGTGTTATTTTTAGTTGGAATCTTTTTGATTAGTGGGTGTCATCCTATCGAAAAAATACCTATTACACAAGCCGGTTGTGAAATAATAACAGAAGGACTTGAAAAAGATAATTATTTCTATCTATTAAATCAGACCCATTTCTTACTTTATAACACTGCATTTTTAGTTTTAGATTCAAATATTTGTGAATATTCTCTTTTGCCAGCATTTAACATTAAATATTCTGGTATTGATAATACTGATGGATTATTACATTATAGGACACCCTGTCTTTCTTTATACGGCGAAATGATAGTCCAAGATATAGATGGACAAAAATATATATGCAGAGGCTATAAATGAAGTTATTCATATTATTTTGCATATTTATTTGTTTAAACTCTTTAATAGTTTTGGGAACCGGCATTGATTGTCCTAAAGAAATAGATGAGAATACAGATGTACTTGTAACAAATTGGGATTTTTTACCTTTTAAAAACCAAATGATTGGATCACAAAATAGGATTAACTATGTTAACACAAATTTAAATCCTATTGCCGGCAATTGGTCCAGAAGTCCCATCGCTGTTGCATATAAGTGTTCAAGCTATGGAGCAAGCACCACTAATGATTGGTTTAATTTGCAATATGGAGCCATAATGCAAAATTATGTAAGTTATCTTAATGGAGTAGTTGAAAAGGGAACTAACCCCAGACTACTTGAATCTATGTATTATGAAAGGGCAGGCGGATTCTTATCTGAAAGCGGAGTAAGCACTTATTCATATACTCCGTTTTATTCTAATGAATTAAAGGGGTTGTACAATTATTTTTGTATTTATATTAATAAAATAGGATTTGGTACTTGCGGTTTAGGCTACCCAGATTTAGAGTATGATCCAGTCACGAAAGAAAGAATTACTTATAATCTGAAGGGCTACTCTAAAATTTTAAAAAATCCATCTGGATGGATAAATCGGCAGGATCAAAATATAAAAGGAGAACCTAATTATTCTTATACTTTATTTGAAGATTATTTTAATGTTGGCAATTATAAAGAACTTCTTTTCTTTACAGAGTCAGATGTAAGAAGCGAATTAGAAAATAACCACATTCTATATACATTCACAAAAGAGGAGGGAGATTTACTTAATAGCCATTCCGTTGCTATAGTCGGATATATGGAGCACAATGGGGTTACTTACTTTATATCTCATGATAACTATGGAGATAATCCTTTTGGTAGGGATAAATATCAATGTCTAAAAATAAATGAAATTGGTATAGCTTATAAATTCTATCCAAAACCAGACTGGCCAACATACCACCACGATAACCGCAGAACAGGCTTCACATTATTAAAAGGAGACCTGGAATCAACTTCAAAGAAAAAAGGGATGAATCTAGTTTTAGCAGGAAATATAGAATATGATGCCTTAGCCAGGCCATCAATAGCAAACATAGATAACAAAGGAAATCAGGAAGTTATTGTTTCATACGGAGCAGGAGCATTCGGAAATGAAGGCTGGATTGTTGCTCTAGAGAAAGATAAATTCTTATGGCATGAGTATACAGATGTGAAATGGGTCAAAGAGATAGGCTTTCCTGTATCTGCTCCGCCTTCTTTAGGCAATATAGATGAGGACGAAAAACTAGAGATTGTTGTGGGGCTTAGTAATGGTACATTAATTGTCCTGAATCATGACGGCAGTGATAAATGGGCATACTCTGTAGAGCCAAAACCTAGTGTATATCTTGGTCAACCTGCCAGAGGAGATTTAGCTTATACAGCAATTGCAGATATAGATTTAGACGGCAAAGCTGAAATAATATTCACTGATTATGAAGAATCTCTTTATGACTGGAAAGGAGAATTATATATTATAGAAGATAACGGCGATAGTTATGGTTCAGTTCATAAAAAGTATTTAACTTCAGATGGAGACGGAGGCGCAGGAGGGGCGCCTGCCATAGCTAATATAGATGATGATGACTATTCTGAAATTATCATTCCTGGCTATTACGGAATCAAGGTATTTGATTATGACGGCTCTACAATAACACAGAAATGTCCAACAAATCACGGAAAAATAATAGGTGCTCCTGTTTTATATGATATTGACAGGGACAACGAGTACGAGATTATATACACAACTGCAGATTACAACTGCGCTCCTGATAAAAATTGCTTTAATAAACTATATGTTATTGATGCAAATACATGCGCCTTGGAAGATTCACAGGAAATTGATATATTTTCCTTAACTGCCCCAGCTATTGCTAATCTGGATTCTGACAGTAATATCGAGATAGTGATTCAGGGCAGAACAGAAGAATATGGAGATTATGATTTAATACAAGCATATGAATATAATTCTGGCAATATCCAATTTGAGTGGAATTACTCTTCCTCAGGAAATCTTCAAATGATTGATGTAGCTCCGAATATTGCAGATATCAACGGAGATGGAATATATGA
>JAGLMD010000087.1 GCA_023140175.1 Nanobdellota archaeon
ATGTAGGCGGCCTGATTGGCAGCTCACCTGTGATTGGTGATTTATCTGGAAAAGGTGTTGCAGAATTAGCTGTAAAAAGATCAGGCTCACCCCTATCTATCTTTACAATGCTGACTGGAAATAATAGCAAGCCAGAACTATTAGGCTATAAAGATATAACAGCTATTGCAGGCGAATTGATAAACATCAACCAATCAGGTTTGTTATCTGCATCTGATTCAGATGGAGATACTTTAACCTTCTATTATTCTAATCCATTCAACGAATCAGGATTATGGCAATCTACTATAAATGATACTGGCACATATTCAATCTTAATCGAAGTTAGTGATGGAAGCTTATCTGATTATCAATATATTGACCTGACTATCTTTAATTCAATAACCAATAGTGCATATACATTTGCAGACAGCACAACACAAAAATCATTATCTTATACACAAGCAGAAAATAAGACTATCCATGTAAGGCTGCCTAAGAATGCTCAAGTGATATACTCAAAAATAAGGATAGAAGGATTAGCACCATGAAAAAACTGAATTTAATTTTAATATTTGCAATCATCTTAGTAGTTCCTGCTATAAACACAACTGCATGGATAGACTGTTCTGTACCTTCATGTCCTGCTGGTTATACGGATAATGGAGAATACTGTACAGGCAGCATATGTTATAGAAATTGCACTGGCTTAACTTGTGATGGAAGCTGGAACCAGGTTCATGATAATAAATTCGGCTTTGAAGGAGATCATGGATATAAGGGGCAGGCAAGCTCAACATATACTTCTTCCGATAGTGCATCATGTTATCAGTTTAAGATAAATGCAGGATCTGCGGATTTTAATTACAATTCCAATGACTTTGTTGAATGTGATGGAGAAGCTATTGCAGGATTCCGGGAATCTGGCACAAGCCATCCCTGGTATGAAAACCTTACCCAAAAGGGAGATTGGGACAGCCAATATAGATATTGGGGGGATGTGAGCGGCACCTCCTTTGATTATTTTTTTGTAGCTTTACGGAGCCATACTGAAACGGATTCTTATGAGGATAACAGCTATGATTCAAGGATGAGAAAGGATTATAGTATTTACTGTGCTCCTACAGCAGAAGGATGCAGCAATCTTACAGGTTCTGACTATTTAATTAACTGTGATATCTCTTGTTATAGCAAGCCCACATATGCATATATACATCAATCCGCTGAGGATAATAGCGAGGGTACAACCCCCTGGTCCGCAGCTAATACTAATTTACGGGATTCGAGCTATTGCGGTTCTGGGAATATCGATGCGAATTATTACAGATATGTACATTTCAGAGTTTACACCACGCCAACTATTCAGATAAATAATGACCAGTCTTGTGAAAGGGCTAATGAAGCACCTCAAGCAGCAAATGTTAAAGTAATTCCAATAAATCCAACTGCAGGAGATGACTTAATCTGCAATTATACTTATTTTGATTCAGAAGGATTTGAAGAGAAAGATTCTATCTATGAATGGTGGAAAAATAATGCTAACCAAAATATTAATTCCAGAATACTTAAGAAAGGAAACCTTACTATTGATGACAATTGGTATTGTAAAGTCACTCCAAATGATGGGTTATTGGATGGAACAAAAAAGCAAAGCAGCAATAGTGCAGCCATACTATCTACTGTAGAGAATCCTATGGCTTATATTAATGAACAGATTATATGGAATTCTCAGGGATATTATAGTGATTCTATCCTGACTGAAGATTTTTCAGATGAATTAAATGATGCATTAGTTGATTGTATTCCGGATGAAGAAGGTTATTGTGATATTCCCCTGGTATTTAGTTCTGAAAGTGAAGGCAAAATTGAACTTTCAGATTTAGAGATTTATTACAATCTCTCTGCAGATGACAAAAAAAATGTTACAATCCCTTTATCAAAAGGCTGGAACCTATTTTCTTTGCCGGTTTTGACAGATACAGATATACTGCAAAATTTGAATTATTCATCATTATTCTCTTTTGATAATGTTAATAAGAAATATCTTGAAGCAACGCAGATAGAGCCAAAGAAAGGCTATTGGCTGAATTCTAATGAAGATAAAATACTTGATGTTTTTGGAGAAGAGATTGAGAATAAGAGCCTTGTACTTGAGGATGGATGGAACCTTGTAGGTTATCCTTATATTGAAGATAAGGAAGTCGGCTTGTTGTTTAATGGGAGTTATGTTTTAGGATATGATAGTGGATGGCATAGTTATTATCCAGATAGGAGTATTGGTAGCTTAGGGATTCTTGAGCCTGGAAAGGCATATTGGGTTAAAAAGGAGTGATGATTATTTCTTTAACTTTTTTATGGAATTCTTTTGCAGTATTTAGCGCGTTCTTTGCTTCTTCTTCGCTGATTATATTCACCTGTTCATATACTGCAACATGCCTTTTCTTTCTTATCTTATTGAACAGAAACAGAATCTTTTCAGCAAATTCCTTGCCGAATTTAGTTTTGACAAATTCAATTACAGAAACATGCTTTGCTTCACCTATAGGCCTGTACCCTTCTGAGAACATCAATGATCTTCCTGCTTGCAGCATTGCATTATATGCTATCGAGAAAGCCCAATCATAGTCTCTATTATTGTAAACATCGGTCGCAGTCTTAATATCTCTTTCAGCTAGCTTCAAAGCATTGCTAACTAAGTTATCATCTTTTTCTATCTTTACCCACTTATCTGATTGCTTTCTTGAATTCATCCTCATGTCCTATAAGCATTATTATCTTAGACTTTTTAATTGTTTTCAATAAGTGATGCGATTTGGCTCTTTGATTGAATGTGCCCATATTCCATACTACATAATTAATTTCCCTATTGGTCGTTTTTTCCAATTTCTGTACTATTTTTATCAATTCATCTTCTCCTATACTTCCGACAATAAATAAATCTATATCACTATTCTCATTTTCCTCTCCTTTTGCGAATGAGCCATAGATAAAAGCATAAGCTACTTTATCCTGAAGTTCTTTCCTTATCATCTCGCCAAGATAATCTGTCTTGAGAAATATCTTCTTTAGTTCATCAAGGATTATGTTATCTCTATTTATAGAATATATGCTCATATTCCCTCTTTTGTATTTATTGACGATGCTTATCTTTAGTAATTTCTCTAGTTCTTTGCCAACATACTTGGGGGAAACATCGACAAGCCTAGCGATCTCTCTTAGATGATATTCTTTATCCTGATTAAACATAAGCAAGGATAGTATCTTAATCCTGCTTTTTGATGTAAATAGATGCTCTAACATATTGTTTACCTATTATCTACAATTGTAGACAATTTATCTACATATATAAATCTTTCGATTTGAGAATCATTACTTTATAAAATAACCATAATAGGGTCAGGAGAATTAAGCATATTTTCTTTTATAAAATCTTTTATGTCTTGACTTTAAAGTTTCAAGGTAGCTTTCACAATGAAGATGTTCTATACCTGTTATTACCCTATCCATATCAAAAATAATACTTTTTATCACTGGAGTTAATAAATTCATTAATACTTAATAAATATTATTTATAGTATCATCTATCTATCCGGATATCTGTTCAAGTGACTTAATATTTCTGTAACAATCTGTTGTATACTCTTTTCAGATGTGTTTATAGTTATTCCAATTTTTATTTCAGAAACAAGGTTATGGACTTGTTTAATATTATCTTCTGTCATCGGCTTTTTACGCGTTTGGTTTCTCTTTA
>JAGLMD010000088.1 GCA_023140175.1 Nanobdellota archaeon
TATACTTTATATACAATAAAAAAGGCGATTCCTTTTCTGCTTGTGTTTTTATTCTTGCTTGCTTTGGTTTTTTCCCTTATAGTATTTAGAGATTAATGATTTTAGTTACAAAAAATATTTAAAATAGGCAGAGTTTTTTGTGTATATGGAATCCGAAGAACAACATATAAGGATAAGGGCAATACTGGAGATATTAGGAAAGCCTAAAGATTATATAGAAGGAAAAACCAAGGAATATATAGAAAAAATCAAAGAAGATGAAAATCTGATGCTTTTGAATGAAAGGATATCTGAGCCAAAAGAACAGGGAAAGGTATGGAGTATATTTGCTGAGATTGAGGTTATCATAAAGGGTGTTACCAATCTTATCGGTTTTTGCATTGATTATATGCCTTCTTCTATTGAAATAATAAAGCCTGATAAATTTGGGTTTGAGAATAGAGTATTTACTAATTTTATAAATGATCTTCTTGCAAAACTGCATAGAGTAGATATGATTGCAAAACAACTTGGAACTGAGAATAATTTTCTTAAAAAGAATATGAATGGCCTGATAAAGAATAATGTCCTGGTTTTAGTTAAGTTTGGTGTGAACAAATTAGAGACAATTTCTAAAGCAACAGGTGTTGAACAAGAAGAAGTAAGGGGATTTGTCGATAAACTGATAGAAGAAGGAAGAATAAAAGAAGAAGAGGGAGTTTATTCAATAATATAAAATGGATGAATTCAAGAATAAGATAGAAGCAATTTTGTTCTCGGTCGGAAAATACATCCCTATAGAGAATATTGCAAAGCTTTGTAATGAAGATGTTCAGAAAGTCAAAGAATCATTAAGAGAATTGCAGGTAGATTATGAGAATAATCCTGGTTCTTTACTTGTGCTGAATGATGGTGAAATGTGGAAGCTTACAACAAGAGAAGAATATGTCCAGGTTGTAAGAAAGGTTGTTTCTGAAACTGAGCTTAGTAAAACTTTACTTGAGACATTGGCTGTCATTGCTTTTAAATATCCGATAAAACAATCTGACCTTATTAAAATAAGAACCAATAAGGCTTACGACCACCTTATGGAACTAGAAAGAGATGGATTCATTACAAGAAAGAAGTATGGAAGATCCAGGCTGATAAAACTGACTGACAAATTTTTTGAGTATTTTGATTTACCAAGAGAGAAACTAAAAGATAGGTTTAAGGGATTTGAGCAGCTCGCAGATACAATAGAGGGCAAGGAAAAGGAAATTGAAATAGTTAAAGATGAGCAAAGAAAAGCTGCTGAGGAAGCAAAGAGTGAAGAAAAGAAAGTGACAGATAGTGAAATAGAGATTGACCTGGTTGATGATGAAGGCAAAAAAGAGAAATTAGAGGTATTTGAAGAACCAGGAGAAATAGGGAAAGTAGAAGAAATTAAAGAAAAGCTGGGGAAGTTAGATGTTGTCGATGAAGAACCAAGGGAAGAATCAGAAGAAATTGCTAAAGAGACTGAAGATGAAAGATGTGAAGGTGGAGATGTTGAAAAGGAGAAAGATATTGATGATATTTTGAATATTAAGAAAGAAGATGATTCTAAAATAGATGATAGTGAAGAAAAGAAAAAAGAAGAGACAGAAGAAGATGTTAATACTGAAGAGAAAGAAGAAAGTGAAGATCTAGAGAAAAGAGAGGAAGATGAAAAAGAAGAGGGAGTTGACTTATTAGAAGCAGAACAAGCTGAGGATGAGACAAATTTTGACAAAGAAGAAGGAAAGAGATGAGATTATAAAATGATGCTCTTACTGCTATGCCCCAAATGCAAGAACAAGATGAAATATCAGAGCAAGACTATAATTTTAACTGGAAAAAGGAAGATATGTGTATATTGTGGATTTTCTTATAAAATAAAAGATAATATAGCTGAGAGACTAAAGTAACAAATCAGAAATAAATTAATGATAAATTTGCTATATTTAAGCTCTAATTCTTAATAATTTTACCGAAACGCTTATAAACAGTCAGGTATTCTTTTTATTGAAATAGAGCACTATTTCTCGACGAAAAATGGCAGAAGAACAAGACAAGACAGAGAGAGAAGAACAGGCAAAAAAAGAAAGAATTATACCTAGAGAAATAGAAACAGAAATGAAGGAGAGTTACTTAAATTATACTATGTCTGTTATTGTTGGACGGGCTCTGCCTGATGTGAGAGATGGTTTAAAGCCCGTACACAGAAGGATTCTTTATTCTATGTATGAAGAAGGGATGTTCCATAATAAGCCATATAAGAAATCTGCAAGGGTTGTAGGTAATGTTTTAGGAAGATATCACCCGCATGGGGATAGCGCTGTTTATGATTCTATGGTCAGGATGGCGCAGGATTTTTCTTTGCGCTATATACTTGTTAATGGCCAGGGTAATTTCGGTTCAGTAGATGGTGACCCGCCGGCAGCTATGAGATATACAGAAGTAAGGCTTAATAAGCTGGCTGAAGAGATGCTTGAGGATATAAATAAAGACACTGTGAATTTTGTTGATAATTTTGATGGCAGCTTGAAGGAGCCATCTGTTTTGCCTTCTAAGATTCCTAATCTCCTGATTAATGGTTCAAGCGGAATAGCAGTAGGAATGGCCACAAATATTCCGCCCCACAATATAGGAGAGACTATTGGAGCAGCAATAAGTATCATAGATAATCCTGATATAAGTATAGATCACATTATGCACTACATTACTGGCCCTGATTTTCCTACGGGTGGAATAATCTGTGGAAGGAATGGAATTATCAATGCTTATATGACTGGGAGAGGCAAGGTTATTGTAAAGGCAAAATATGGTATAGAAGAGAAGAAAGGAAAGAAAAGCATCATAGTTAATGAAATACCATATGCGGTTAATAAGGCAGAGATGATAAAAAATATTGCCAATCTTATAAGAGATAAGAAGATTCATGGGATAGCAGATTTAAGAGATGAATCTGACAGAGACGGAATGAGGATAGTAATCCAATTGAAGAGTGATGTAAATGAAGATGTTGTTATGAATCATCTTTTCAAGCATTCGAGAATGCAGATTACATTCGGAATAAATATGCTGGCTTTAGTTGACAATAAGCCCAGGATACTGAATATAAAGGAGATGCTTGAGAACTATATTGACCATAGAAAAGAGGTTGTGATAAGAAGAACACAATTTGAACTTAAGAAATCTGAGGAAAGGGCGCATATTCTTGAGGGGATAATAAAAGCATTGGATAATGTTGACCTTGTAATTAGGCTGATCAGGAAAGCAGATACAATAGGAAATGCAAGAGCTGCCTTAATGCAGAATTTTGAAATAACAGAAATACAGGTCAATGCAATTCTTGATTTAAAATTACAGAAATTGGCAGGCATGGAACAGGAGAAAATAAAGAAAGAGCATAAAGAGCTTTTAGAATTAATAGAGAAATTAAAAGCCAGATTAGCAAGCGAAAAAGAGATTTATGCTATAATCAGGAAAGAGCTGGTTGAACTAAAAGAAAAATATAATGATGACAGAAGAACAAAAATCAGCAGCGAAGAAGTTACTGAACTGGATATGGAAGACCTGGTTGAAACGGAAGATATGGTAATAACAGTTACTGCACAAGGATACATAAAGAGACAAAGCATAGATTTGTATAAACAGCAGAAAAGAGGGGGGATAGGCATAATTGCCGCAAACACCAGAGAAGAGGATTTTATAAAAGACATTTTCATAGCCAATACCCATTCTTATCTTTTGTTTTTTACTGATAAAGGAAAGGTCTATTGGCTCAAGACTTATTATGTGCCTGAGGGAAGCAGACAATCAAGAGGGAAAGCGATTGTGAATCTTCTTAATCTTGAAAAAGGAGAAAAGATAACTACATATATCCCTATAAGAAAATTCTCTAAAGGAGATTACTTAATTATGGCTACGCGTAAAGGGATAATAAAGAAAACCAGCCTGGAATCATATTCTAATCCAAGAAGAGGCGGTATAATTGCTGTGAATCTTCGTGATAATGATAAGCTGGTAGATGTGGTTCTTACTGATGGAAACCAAAAGATATTATTGGCTACAAAGAAAGGGATGGCTGTGAAGTTTGATGAAAAAGATGTGAGGGCAGTTGGAAGAAATGCAAGCGGAGTGAGAGGGATAAGATTAAGAGGAGAAGATGAAGTTATAGGGATGATTATCGCTGAAGATAGTAAGACATTATTTACTATAACCAAAAAGGGTTATGGAAAGAGAACAAAGATAGGAGAATACAGAATAATAAACAGGGGCGGAACTGGTGTCATTAATATAATAACCAATGACAGAAATGGAGAAGTTGTTTTTGTTTTAAGCCTTGATGAAGAAGAGGAGCTCATGACAATAACAAAGAGGGGAATAGCGATAAGATTGGTTTCATCCGGTATTTCTGTTATAGGAAGAAATACCCAGGGAGCACGGATAATGAAGTTAAGAGAAGGAGATGCTGTTGTAGGAGCTACGAAAATAAAGAAAGAAGATGAAGAATCTGAAGAGGAAGTATAGATTTTTATAGTAAAGATAATTCTTTTTAAATATGGAAGGACTGGTATTTTGCAATAAGGGAATAGAGGATATAGTTGTTCTTGATGTTAATGATATAATCGGAAAGAAAGGTAAGATTTTTGATGGTTTTGTTGTCTTTGATTTTGAGAAAAAGGAAGAGTTATGTAAATTAGCTTATCTTTCCCAATCTATAAGAAAAGCAGTTTTAATTTTAGATTCTTTTAGCTTTAAAACAGAAGAAGAGATTATTGACAGGGCAGGAAAACTTGATTTAAAAGGATGGTTAAATGAAGATAATAGTTTTAAGGTAGATGTACTAATTGAGAAATGTGAGATTGATCAAGAAGAGTTGAAAGGCGAAATTGGGGAGTCAGTTATTAGAAGTATAAAGAAATATAGGCAAAGAGTTGATTTAGAAGAGCCCGATATTGTTTTGTATGTTTTTGTTCATATGAATAAGGCATATTATTGCATTGATTTTTCTGGAAAGAATTTGAGCAAAAGAGAATATAGGATTTTTTCCAGCCCCAAAAATATAAAATCTACTTTGGCATATGCTATGGTAAGGTTATCCGGCTATAAGAAGGGAGACTTTCTGGTTGATCCTTTTTGCTTGTCTGGCAGCATTCCCATAGAAGCTGCGCTTTTTGAAAATGATTTTCCTGTTCGGTATTTTGATAAGGATGATTTTCTTTTTAGTAAATTTATTGAGTTTGATTTTGAAAAAGTGGATAAAAAAGCAACCAAAGATAAAGGAAATATATTTGCTTTTGATTCACATTTTAAAAATGTTGATGCTGCCAAAAAGAATGCTAAGATAGCGGGAATAAATAAATCAATAAATTTTTCCAGATTGGAAATAAACTGGTTAGATACAAAACTCGAAAGAGAGAGTATTGACAGAGTAGTTAGTTGTCTGCCTGATATTACAAGGTTTTCAAATAAGAAAGAAATTATGAAGCTTTATAAGGAATTTTTTCATCAGGTTGAGTTTGTGCTGAAGAAAATGGGAAAGGTTGTTGTATGTACTAAGAATCCTTCAGAGGTGGAGAAAGAGGCCAAGGAGAAGGGGTTTAAGGCTGGTGATGAAAGAGAAGTTTGGCAGGGACAGGAGATGCTTTGTATTATAAAATTTGAAAAGGATTGAATTCTTAGATTTAGTAAATTATATAAGGAAATATAAGTTAGGCATTTTTATGAAACATGACTTTATTTTTCCATTCATTGCTCCTGTGCTGGGCGCATTATATTTCATTGGCTCTGAAGCTTTTATAAGATATTTCGGTGATTATTCATTATTTATGGCAGTAATAATCACATTAAGCGGGGGAATTTTCTTACTGTTATTTGTAAAGGACAGAAAAGCGAGTTTAAGGAATATTTCGAATAAAGATATGTTTCTTTTATTTGTTGCCAGTATTTTTTCATGCGGCATATCTTATTTATTTTTATATAGATCAATAAATTTGATTGGATCAAGCAAATGTTCTTTCCTATCTCAAATTGAGCCTGTGTTTATATTTATTTTATCAATTTTATTTCTTAAAGAAAGGTTTAATTTAAAAGAAGTTGTTGGTTTATTCACTATCCTAGGGGGAGTCCTATTATTGAATTTTGATATTTCTTTAATCTATCTTTCAATTGGCGCCGGAGATATATATGCTGTTCTTTCTGCTTTGATGTTTGCAATAGGAATTATAATAATTTCAAAATTACTTCGAAAATACAATGCCTTATTAATTACCAGCCTTGAAATGATAATTGGCGGGTTGGTATTGTCTCCTTTCCTATTAATCAGTCAATTAAATTTCGAGATTATTTTAATTTTCTCCCTGATAATTATAGGATGTATCTTATCATTAACCTGGCTGACATATAATCTCGGACTGAAGAAATTTGGTACATCAAAAACTGCAATAATATATTCTACAAAATCTTTTTTCGTATTATTGATTTCTTATTTACTGGTTAAATATGTGCCTTTATCAGATATGAAAATACCAATAAATCTGGCTTCACTGATAGTTGGAGGTATTATTATAACTGCAGGTATGATAATTTTACAGATGAATAAACCAAGGAGTAATGTCCTGAAATAAGAAATAACAAAGCTTTTTATACCCTTTTTCACTTCTATATACTGCAGGATAGGTACTTAGCTATCGGTTTTTCGTAAACTGAGGAAAGTCCGCCCTCCCTCTCGTTTGAGAGAAGTATTTGCCTTGTAATGAGGATTCAGTAATGGATGGCAACCACGCAGAAACGAAACCACCTATATTTAGGATGATGTTTTGCGAAGCTCTTGGTGACAAGAGTAAGATAACCAACTGACTTTGATATAGGAAAGGGTGAAACGGTGAGATCCCATCTGGAGCAAGTCTTTTGACGCTTAGTTAAATGCTAAGAGGGCCATCAAAGTTTGCATCGCAAACACATTAATGGGCCCTTACAAAAGGCGGCTTATTCCTGTCCTGCAATCTTTTAAATTAAATTTCCCGATAATTTTTTAAAGTAAATACTATTAGTGATAAATCTATGGGAAGAGATAAAATGCAAATGCCTTCGGGCATGGGCGGATTAGTAAGATATTTTGATGAATATAAGAGCAAGATAGAGTTTAAGCCGGGCCATATCATAATTCTATGTGTTGTTGTTATTGCAATTATGGTATTTCTTTATACCTATGGTGGAAAACTTCTAGGATTTTAGGAAAATGATGCCAGGAATGAACCCAAGGATGATGAAACAGGCTATGAAGCGAATGGGCATCAAGCAGGAAGAAATAGAAGCTACCGAAGTTATCATAAAAACACCTGAAAAAGAGATAATTATTTCTGAGCCATCTGTGAGTAAGGTGAATATGATGGGCCAGGAGACCTGGCAAGTGGCAGGAGAGGCTGTAGAAAGGGATATTAACAGCGAACCCGAAATAAATGAAGAAGACATAAATACTGTTGTTGAACAGACTGGAGTAAGCGAGGATAAAGCAAGAGAAGTTATTGAGAAACATAAAGGAGATTTGGCTGCTGCTATAATGGAGCTGCAGAATAGTTAGTTCTTATAGTTTTAAGCTTTGTTTTTTGTATTTATATGAAAGATTATAGAAACATTTATATATTATAATACGTTTTTTAGGTATTGACAATACCTTTATAAGGTATTATAATACCAAAATGAAGATAGAAATTGATAATGTTGATGAAGTGATTGAAGGAAAGATTGAATCTTATAGTACAAGCACCAGGATTGCTATTCCGAAGAAATATGCAAAAAGGAAGGTAAAAATAATTATACTGATGGAGAAATGATGGAGAAATTCCAAGAGCTTAGGATGGGCGCAAAGAAAAAAATAGGGATTGCAGACCATATCCTGACCCAGACTTATCCTTTGGTACAGGATTCAAAATTATTGCTGGCTGTTATTGAAAATGTCTTTTTGGCATTGACAAATTCAATGGGATCGATACTTTATTATGAAAGGCTATTCAAAAGAATTCCTCCTTTTCAGGATACTTTTGATTCAAAGTTTAATATGTTTCAAGCAAGAATTGTAGATAGGAACAAGATAGATAGAAAGCATATAGATATGATAAGAGAAGTCAAAGATATAATCATACAGCACAGAAAAAGCCCTATTGAGTTCAGAAGAAAGGATAAATTCATCATATGTAATGAGGATTATAAGATGAGAACAATCTCTTTCAATGATATAAAAGAGTACATAAAGAGAACCAAGGAGTTTATTAATATTTCAGAGAGTATAACTATTAAAAATGAGGAGATATTCAACAAATGATAGGGGGAATAATAAAATGATTGAAAGTTATAAAGAATCCATAGAAGAATTCAAGAGGGTGGACCACCTTTTTTATGTGAGTCTTAAGTATACAAGAACAGTAGATGTAATAAGAAGTGTTGTAGGAAGAATTATTTCAACATTTGAATATTCTATTGATGCACTGCTTAAATGTATGAAAGAAGAAAAAATAATAGAAGACCTGCCCAATAATCCTGTTGAGAAGGCTTTGCTTGCAAAAGAAAAATGTGGAAATGAGGAAATGCACGAGTACTTTGATAATTATCTTAATCTTAGAAAATTGATGAAGGCGGAATATACAAAAAGAGAAGAGTATAGAAGACATGTTACTATGATCGTGAATATGGAAGGAAAAACAACTGATATTGACATAGACCTACTAAAAGAATATTATGAACAAGTAAGGAAATTTCTTGCTTATATAAAAGGAAGGGTTGAGAAATATAAAGAAGAAGAATAGAAAGATGACCAGGATAATACATATCTCAGGCAATAGTGGAAGTGGAAAAAGTGTCTTAGCACTTAATCTGGGGATTGCACTAAGCCAAAAAGGGAGAGAAGTAATATTAGTTGATGGGAATATCTATTCAGCAGATATTGCAAATTATTCTGATATCTCCCCGGAAGTATTTCTGAACGAATTTCTGGATGGCGAAAAAGATATTGAGGAAACAATTGTCTTTCATCCTTCTGGGATGAAAATGATATTAAGTATGGCCGAGAAAGCATATACTCCAGAAAAGCACGAAAAACTAAACAAAGCATTACTTTCTCTGACCGGAAAAACAGAATTTGTTTTGGTTGATTCTTTTTCACATAGTCCTGCGTTGTTTTCAGTTATTGATAATGCAGATGAGATGATATTTGTAACAAATGATGATTTTCCAAGCATACTAAAAAGCAAGGAATTCATAAAGAAGATAGAAAGCAAAGGCACAAATATAGTGGGAGTTGTATTAAATAAGAAAAGAAAGAACAGCAATAAGAAACATATAGAGGCCATACTTGAGAAGCGTGTTCTTGTAGAAATACCATATGATAAAAACCTGATTGACACTGTTAATATGAAACAACCCATTTCTCTAGTCTATCCTAAGTCAGAAACAAGCAAAGCTATAACAGAACTGGCTAAAATTATTGATATCTGGGAAAGATGAAAAAAGGAATAAGAAAACAAGAGAGAGTAAATATTCCCGGAGAAGACATAATTGAAAAAGAAAGGTGGGATGAAGACGAGATAAAGAAAGCAGCAAAAATATTCTCAAAGGCAGAAAATAAAAAGAAGTTGATGATAAAAATACTAGATGAGATAGTCCATTGGGCACTTCTTTTAATTATTATTTGCGGAAATGTCCTGATTGCGGGATTTATTGTATTTTTATCTGGACTATTGGAAAGGGCATATTTCTATATTCTGGTTATTTTGTTTGCTGTTTTATTTGGGTATATGGTAGAAATTCCATTGAGAGACATCGAAAAGTTAAGCAAGCACAAACATTTTCTTTCCAGAATCCTGCTGCCGTTCCTGGCATTAGTTAATATATATATCTTGATAGGAATAAAACATGTAATTGAACATTTTTCCGAAATTGAATTTGAATTTAATGCTGCTATAGCAGGAGCAGTTTACGGAATGTTTTTCTTACTGCCTCATTTCTTAGGATGGATATTGAAGAGAAAGTGAAATCATAGAAATAAGACAGAAATCTATTGTCTTTGACAAAATAATGGGGTGGCTGCCGAGATTTGAACTCGGGCTATAAGATTTCTGCATATTGTGCCACAGTCTTATGTGCTGCCAAGCTACACCACAGCCACCATGTATCTTAGAACTTTTATTGTGCTTATAAAAGTTACTGAATAAAGATAAAACCGTTACCTTTATAAATAAAAATCCAATCCTGAAAAAGAATAGCCCGAGTTTACATCAATATGTAGGCGCGACTAGGGTTCTTAAAAAGAATTCTATTTGTGTTATATGTGTTATGGGTTTTAAAAATAAGGTAGATAATTATGAGTGAAAATAAAGAATTCAAACAGCTTGTAAGGATAGGGGGAGCCGATTTTGGCGGCGACAAACCTATTTATCACCAGCTTACAAAAATAAGAGGAGTAGGGACAAGCTATTCAAATATGATATGCAATCTGGTCGGTATATCAAAATTAAAAAAAGCAGGAGAATTAAGCGATAAAGAGATACAGAGAATTGAGGAAGCAATAGTAAATCCTGAAAAATTTGGCGCGCCGGTCTGGATGGTCAACAGAAGAAAAGACCCTGAAACAGGAAAGGACCAGCACCTTACAGGAAGTGAATTAAAATTCAACCAAGATAATGATATCAAGATCATGAGAAAGATAAGGTCCTATAAAGGAACAAGGCATTCTCAGGGGCTGCCTGCAAGAGGACAAAGAACAAAATCAAATTTCAGAAGAAATAAAGGAAAAGTTACTGGAGTAAAGAAAAAAAGGGGCGGAAAGTAAAGGTGGATTAGATGGGAGACCCAAGAAAAATAAGAAAATCATATTCAACACCAAGCCATCCATGGCAGAAAACCAGAATTGAAGAAGAATCTGTACTAACTAAGAAATATGCCCTTAAAAATAAGAAAGAGATATGGAAGATGAGCTCTATTCTTAAAGATTTCAAAAATCAGGCAAAGAAATTAGGCTCTGTCGTAAGTAAGCAAGGTGAGAAGGAAAAAGAACTGCTTCTGAAAAGGCTTATTTCAACCAGCCTGCTAAAAGAAGGAGATAAAACAGATTCTATATTGATATTAAAAATAGAGAGCATAATGGAAAGGAGATTACAGGCTATTGTATATAATAAAGGCATGGCAAGAAGTATGAAACAGGCAAGGCAGTTCATAACCCATAGGCATATAAAGGTAAACAATAAAGTAATTAGTTCGCCTTCTTATCTTGTATCTATTAGTGAAGAAGATAAAATCAAATTTAAGGATAAATCTTCATTGGCTGACCCCGAAAATCCGGAAAGGAAGATATTGAAAGTAGTAGAGAGTAAAAAAGAGAAAAAGGAAGAAACCAAGAAAACAAAAAAGAAAAGTATGAGTAAAAATGGCAAGAGATAATATAATCTGGGGAATAGTGCACATTTATTCTTCTTATAATAACACTATCATACATATTACAGACATTACAGGAACAGAGAGCATTGCAGTAACAAGTGGAGGACAAGTAGTAAAATCCGATAGAATGGAAAGTTCACCGACTGCTGCAATGGTAGCTGCAAAAAAAGCTGCAGAGATAGCATATGATAAAGGGATAAATGCAATTCATGTAAAAATTAAAGCACCTGGCGGTCACAATGGTCCTAATAATCCCGGATCTGGAGCTCAGGCTGCTATAAGGGCCCTGTCTAGAATGGGCCTTAGAATAGGGATTATAGAAGATGTTACACCTATGCCGCATGATGGATGTAGAAAGAAAGGTGGTAAGAGAGGTAGAAGAGTATAAATCGGGTGAAATTTATGGAAATAAGATTCCTTGAAAAAAGTAAAAACGGAATGAAGATTTCTTTTCTTGTTAGAGGGATAACCCCTTATTTTGCAAATACCATAAGAAGAGCAGTTATAGAAGAAGTTCCTACTATGGCAATAGAAGACATCGAGCTAAGGAAGAATAGCTCGATATTATATGATGAGATAGTTGCCCATAGGCTTGGGTTAATTCCCTTAAAGACAGATCTCAAATCATACAACCTGCCAGAAGAATGCAAGTGTAAAGGAGAGGGATGTGCAAGATGCCAGGCAACTATAACGATTAAGGCAAAAGGAGAGGGCAATGTAAATGCGTCAGAGATTAAGTGTGATGATAGTTCAATAAAGCCAATCCATCCTGATATGCCAATAACAAAATTACTAAAAGGACAAAGCTTAGAGCTGGAAGCTAAAGCAGTCCTGGGAAAAGGAAAAACCCATAGTAAGTGGGCTCCGGGCCATATTTATTATTATAATGAGGTAAAGATAACTGTAAATAATGACGATAAACTATTGGAGAAATTTAGAGATAAATACCCTGGCAAGATTTTCGAGAAATCAGGGAAGATAGATCGTAACTTAATAAATGCCCCTGAATTGATAGATGCTTGTGAGGGAATCTCAAAGCTTGTTGAGATTGAAAGAAGAGAAGACAGCTTTGTGTTTGTGCTTGAGTCATGGGGGCAACTGGCACCAAAAACAATAATTCAGGAAGCTGTTAAGTATATCAATAAGCAGCTTGATGAGCTTGCTGTGCTTATTAAAAAGTCATAATTAATCTGTTGCTCCTTTATGCGGGGGTGGCAGAGTCTGGTCAAATGTGCAAGGTTGAGGCAGCGGAAATTTCATGCTATGAAATCTAAGCTTTAAACGCCTTGTCCCTTAGTGGGTGCGCGCGTTCGAATCGCGTCCCCCGCATGTTTAAATAAAAATAGAAAAATGAAAACACCAAATACAAAAAATCAGTCGTTTCAGGAACTGATTTTAAAATTAACGAAGAAATCAGAAGAAGGGTCTAAGCTAATTAGTAGAGTGGCTCAAGATATTAATAGGTCAAGAAGGATTGCAAGAGAAGTCAATCTTTCAAGAATAAACAGGTATACAAAAGAAGGTGAGACCATCATTGTGCCTGGGAAGGTTTTGGGTGGAGGAGAGCTTGACCACAAAATAACTATCTCAGCACTTAAATTTTCAGAATCTGCACTATCTAAACTTAAGAAGAATGGTTCAACAATCATCCCGCTTAATGATATTATAAAAGATCCCCTTACAGGAAAAAGAGTGAGGATTATTGGGTAATTTAAAATGATAATTGATGCTAAAGAGATGATTATTGGAAGAATTGCAACTGTTGCTGCAAAGAAAGCCCTGTTAGGAGAAAAAGTAGATATTATTAATTGTGAAAGTGCTGTTATATCAGGGAAGAAGAAATTTACAATTGACGATATTAAAAGAAGAAAAGATATGGGAACATATAAAGGGCCTTTCTTATCAAGAATGCCTGATAGATTTGTAAGAAGAATAATCAGAGGAATGCTTCCATATAAACAAGATAAAGGGAAAAATGCATATAAAAGGGTAAAATGCTATATAGGGCTGCCTAAAGAATTTGAAGGAAAAAATATGGTAAAAATCGAGAATGCACATGTTTCAAAAGTAAAGGATTTAAATTACATTACAATCGAAGATATAAGCAAAAAGTTAAGTGATAAGAAGAGGTACAAAGATGAGTAAGGTCATACATACTTCAGGCAAAAGAAAAAAAGCTATTGCAAGAGCTACATTAAAGGAAGGAAAAGGAAAAGTCAGGATAAATAATGTTAATTTAGATGATTTTCAGCCAAAAATGCTAAGGATGAAATTAAGAGAACCTTTGTTGTTGGCAGGAGATATTATGAATAAAGTAGATATAGATGTTACAGTTAGAGGTGGGGGTATTTCTGGTCAGGTTGATGCAACAAGGCTGGCCATCGCAAGATCCATCATAGAATATTCCAGAGGAGAAAAATTAAGAAATAGTTTTCTAAAATATGATAGGCATTTGCTTGTGGCAGATGTCAGAATGAATGAAACCTCGAAACCGAACGATTCTAAGCCGAGGGCGAAAAGACAAAAGAGTTATAGGTGATTGTATTATGATAATACCAATAAGGTGCTGGAGTTGCGGAAAACCGATAGGACATCTATGGGAAGAATTCAAAGAAAGGTCTGCCAAGGGAGAAGACAAAAAGAAAGTGCTTAATGAATTGGGATTAGAAAGATATTGCTGCAGAGCTGTTTTCCTTGGACATATTGATTTAACAGATGTTGCTGCTGAATTTAAGAAGTTCTGATTTAGTATGATAGATTCTAGAAATTATATGTCCCATATTACTGAAATAATAAGACAAAAATTCAGTTATACGATAAAAATGAAGGATCTCTTTTTTTTACTCATCTTAAGACATTTTGTGGTTATGAAGAGAAGTCAGAGATTCCAGTAAAGGAATATTCAGAAATAAGAGATTTTTATCAAATGCTCGAGATTGAATTGGTTCTTGGACAACATAGGAAACATACATTGGACAGTAACTCCTGGATTAGATATGGATTACAGCAGGATATTTTTCTTCCCCATAATATTTCAGAACCAAGAAATTTTGCAACGGCGGCAGATCCATTTCAGTATGGAGATTCAAAAGGTTATATAAAAGTTGAAATAGAACCTGGCCTCATTCCGGGAGTAGAACATACTATAGCTGAGTATATGACCCCTGATTTTAAATCATTTGAAGGACCATGGGAAAGAGATGTTTTGATGGAAGATGAAGAGAATATTGCTTTTCTTCGTATGAAGAATTTGAGTTTAGAAGAAGCAATTGATAAGATTACTTCTTTTGCTTTAGAAGTAGGTATAAAAGTATGTGAAAAACCAGAACCTTAAGGATAACCAATCTAAAAACATAAATCTTTTTAACTTCTTCTTATTTTCAATAAATTACTATGATGGACTTAAAGAAAATATCAGAGAGATGGCAGAAAAAATGGGAAGATTCCAGCATATTTAAAGTTAAAGAGGATCCCAAGAAGAAAAAGTTTTATGTGCTAGAAATGTATCCTTATCCTTCTGGTTCTGGCTTGCATATGGGTCATGCAAGAAATTATTGTATTGGTGATGCCTTTGCAAGATATAAGAGGATGAATGGATTTAATGTTCTTTATCCGATGGGTTATGACAGCTTTGGATTGCCGGCTGAGAATGCTGCTATAAAAGCCAGGAGCCATCCTAAGATTTTTACTGAAAAGGCAATATCTAATTTTATAAAACAACAGAAAGCATTAGGATTAAGCTACGATTGGGATAGGATGATTGCTTCCCATACCCCAGAATATTATAGGTGGGACCAGTGGATTTTCTTAAAGATGTATGAAAAAGGATTGGTTTATAAGAAAAAATCATCTGTTAACTGGTGTCCTGAATGTAATACTGTTCTGGCAAATGAACAGGTGCATAATGGAAAATGCTGGAGGCACGAAGATACAAATGTTGAAGTGAAGGATTTAGAGCAATGGTTCTTCAAAATTACTGATTATGCAGAAGAGCTTTTGAGAGATATTGACAAACTAAAAGGATGGGCAGAAGATGTCAAATTAATGCAAAAAAATTGGATTGGAAAAAGCAAGGGAACTTTAATTGAATTTCAGGTGGAGGATTCTGATAAAAAGTTGGCAGTATTCACAACAAGGCCGGATACTTTTTTTGGAATTACTTTTCTGGTTTATGCTCCCGAACATCCGGATGTTATGGAATTAGTTAAAGGTACAAAGTATGAGGAAAAAGTTAAGAAATTTGTCAGTAAGGTTGTCTTAGAAGACAGATTTGCCAGAACAGCCGAGGATAAGGAGAAAGAAGGAATGTTTATTGGGAAATATGCAATAAATCCAATAACTAAGGAAAAGATTCCCATATATATAGCTAATTTTGTTCTTTATGAATATGGAACTGGTGCAATAATTGCTGTACCAGCACATGATCAACGGGATTTTGAATTTGCTAAAAAATATGATATTCCCATTAAGGTCGTGATAAATCCCCCAGACTATGAATTGAATCCTGAGAAGATGTCAAGAGCATATATGGGAGATGGCAGCATAGTAAATTCTGGAGATTTTGATGGTATGAACAATAGAGATGCCATACCTAAATTTACAAGATTCTTTGAGAAGAATAATTGTGGTAAAGGAACAATACAATATAAGCTTAGAGACTGGTTAATCTCCAGGCAAAGGTTTTGGGGTTGCCCCATTCCTATGGTTTATTGCGATAAATGCGGCACAGTTCCTGTTTCTTATAAAGACTTACCGATAAAGCTTCCTGAGGATTATAAGTTTACAATAGGGAAAGGAAACCCATTAGAACATTGTGAAAAGTTTGTTAATACTAAATGCCCCAAATGTAAAGGGAATGCTAAGCGAGAGACAGATACAATGGATACTTTTGTTGATTCTTCATGGTATTTTTTAAGATATTGTGATGCTAAGAATGATAAATTGCCTTTTGATGCTAAGAAAGCCGGTTATTGGATGCCCGTTGATATGTATATTGGCGGCAAAGAACATGCCACAATGCATTTGATTTACTTCAGGTTTTTTACTAAGTTTCTTAGGGATATTGGAATGATAAAGACCGATGAGCCAACTTTGAACTTATTTAACCAGGGAATGCTTCATAAAGGCAATTTCGTTATGAGTAAAAGCAGAGGAAATGTAGTTACACAGGAGGAAATTTCTGAAAAATATGGCATTGATACTGCAAGATTCTTTTTATTGTTTATTGCTTCTCCTGACAAAGACATGGAATGGGATGAAAAGGGAGTAGAAGGTAGTTTTAGATTTTTAAGTAAATTGTACAGTATGGTAATTAACAAGAAAATCGTTGATAAGGCCATAAAGAACCAGGAAAGCAAGATTCAAAAAATAATAAAGGAAGTGACTAACAATATAGAGAATTTCAAATATAACCTGGCGCTGATTTCTATAATGGAATTGACCAATTATCTAAATGTTCAGGAAGAAGTGAGTAGGAATGTGGTTGAGAGATTGCTGGTATTGACAGCCCCCTTTACTCCTCACTTAGCTGAAGAGCTTTGGGAAAAAATAGGAAATAAACCATTTATCTCTATGGAGAGATGGCCAAAATATGATGAGAAGAAGATTGATGTTAAGATAGAAGTACAGGAAGAAGTAATTGAAAAGACAATATCCGATATCAGAGCTGTGCTGCAATTAATTAAGGTTGAGAAGCCCAAGAAGATTAGTTTAATTGTTTCTGAGGCTTGGAAATATGATGCATTAAAGAAGATCAAAGAAAAAATGAGTAAGACAAGAAATATTGGAGAGATAATTAGGGCAGTTATAAATAAGGAGCACGGTAAAGGAATTTCTGAATTGGTTGCTAAGATTATGAAGAATCCTTCAAAGATGCCTTTAGAAATACTAGACCAGGGAATAGAATATGAGGGATTAGACAAAGGCAAAGAAGCAATGGTTGATGTATTTAAATGTGAAATCGAGATTATTAAAGCAGAAAACAGTAAAGAAGCAAAAGCAAAACAAGCAATTCCTTCAAAACCAGCTATTTTAGTTTCTTAGGAAGAAATATCCACTATTTCTAGTTTGAAATGAATTGTCTTTCCAGCTAGGGGATGATTTAAATCTATAGTAACTTCTTTATCTGTCACTTCGATTATTGTTGCTGGAAATTGATGTCCTGAGTGTGATTTTAGGAGAAGCACCATTCCTGGTTTTAATTCTGTATCTTTAGGTAATTGTTCTCTTGGAACTTTTTTTATCAGTTCCATGTTTGGATTTCCATAGGCTTCTTCTGGTTTTACAGTAATTTCTTTCTTTTCTCCTTTCTTCATACCAACAACTGCTTCATCAAATCCCTTTATTATCTGGGCAGAGCCTACTTCAAACTCTAAAGGTTTTTTTCCTTCTGATGTGTCGAAAACTTTACCATCATCTAATGTGCCAGTATATTCAACCTTTATTTTATCTCCTTTTTTGATAGACATTTCAGTAACTCCTTCTTGATTTAATTAGAGTAACCCCTAATATTCTTTAAATGTTTTGGTTTTGAAAAAAAGTATTTGGAAAGTTTTAAATAAAATGGACCTTAGCTTATTGAATATGGACAGGAAAGGGATTGTGGTTTTGGTTGTAGTTGTATTGATGGGATTGATGATTTATGGCCTTATTGAAGGCACTATAACAGGCAATCTTGTAAAGGATGAAGAGGAAAAACCGGAAAGTGAAACAAAAGAGTATACAGGAATAAAAGTAAGCGGACCAGAATTAAATGAAGAGAAAGAAGTTATTCATAATATATTCAATTTCGATGAAATTGAAAGAAAGGTTATAGTTACAACTTTGTGTTATGATATAAGCAGGAATTTGATAGATGATAGTGACACATATGTTATGACGCTTGCTCCCGAAAGTGTTTCCGGCTGGAAGCCAGACTGCCCACCAAATACAGATGATTACAGGATAGATATAGGGGGGGCTAGTGAAACAGATAAGGATATTAAGACTTAAGTTATAATAAAATTAACGATAATCTCTTTCTACTCCATCTATATTTTTACTCATATAAATAAATTAGTTTATAAGCTTATAAATTTATTGAGAATTATTATCTATTTTTCTATTCGATACCTGTTCTTTCATGCTCTCAGCAAATATCCTTGCGCCATGGATGTCCGGTTTTGGCCCTAAGAGACCAAACATCTTCCCTTTACAACCCCATTTCCTAATAATTTTAGCTCCTTTTTCTTTCAGTTTCGATTCCATCAAATCGATTGCTGCTTCATTTAAAGAGTATGTTCCAAAAACAGCTGCTTTTTTACCACTAATATCAATATTTTCCAGAAAAGCAATCATCTCTTTTCCCGGCTTATTGGCATAACATCCTGAACCGAACAAAATCAAATCACTGTCTGAAATGTCCGCTTTATCCTTAACAGATTGTGCTTCTATACCAAAAACAGAAGCTATGGTTTCTGCTATCTTTTTTGTGGAGCCGGTCAGGGAATAATAAATAACTGCTGGTTTCATATTAAGGAGTATTATAGTGGATTATTTAAACTTTTTTACCAAAAGATTTTTATATTGATTATTTATTTCTATCTAATATGGAATCAGCCAGCAAGATAGGATTATTGAATGTTTTGTTAGTTCTAGTTGTATTGCTGGTGCTGGTATAGGCCTGGTTTGTGCTTACTAGGCTGGAAATGTCATTCTTAAAACACGATATCAAATTAGTTTTAACCATAATAGTTAAAAATCATGATTTAATAAGGAGGTAAAAATGCCGAAAAAAGTAATAATCTTCGATACTACATTAAGGGATGGAGAACAGAGTCCTGGAGCTTCATTAACAGTTCAGGAAAAATTAATCATAGCAAAGCAGTTAGCAAGATTAAATGTGGACATCATTGAAGCAGGTTTTCCTATAAGCTCTGATGGAGATTTTGAAGCTGTGAAATTAATTGCACAGAAAGTAGAAGGGCCTGTAATATGTGGCTTAGCTAGAGCTATGAAGGAAGATATAAAGAGGGCATGGGATGCTGTAAAATACTCAAAAAAGCCAAGGATACATACTTTTATTGCAACTTCCCAAATTCATATGGAGAAGAAGCTAAGAAAGTCAAAGGAAGAAATCATAGAAATGGTAATTGAAGCTGTTAGATACGCTAAATCATTATGTGATGATGTAGAGTTCACTCCAGAGGATGCATCGAGAACAGATATTGATTATATGTGTGATGTAATGAGAGCAGCAATAAAATCAGGAGCTACAACAATAAATATTCCTGATACAGTAGGATATGCACAGCCAGGGGAATTTGGAAATAGAATAAGGGCTGTATTTGAAAAAGTAAAAGAGGCTAAAAATGTAATAATAAGCATACACTGTCATGATGATTTAGGATTGGCTGTTGCAAACAGCTTGACAGCATTAAAGCAGGGAGCATTACAAATAGAATGTACTGTAAATGGTATTGGGGAGAGAGCAGGCAATTGCTCATTAGAAGAGGTTATAATGAACATAAAAACAAGGAGAAATTTTTTCAAGGATTTTTATACTGAGATAGACACTAAAGAAATATATCCTACATCACAATTAGTCTCAAACCTTACTGGATTAATGGTGCAAAGAAATAAGGCGATAGTAGGGCAGAATGCTTTTGCCCATGAAGCAGGTATTCATCAGCATGGTATATTGAGTGCAAAAGAAACATATGAGATAATGAATCCTGAAGATATCGGATGGAGAGGAACTAACTTAGTAATAGGAAAGCATTCTGGAAAGCATGCTGTTGAGGCGATTTTAAAGGAATCCGGATATGAGCTTGAAGATGAACAGGTAGAAAAGATAATAACTAAAGTAAAGAATTTGGCTGATAAACAAAAGAATGTAGAAAGAGACGATATTATAGCTATAGCAGCTTCTGTAGCTGGGGCTCTATCGAAAGAAGATGTGATTGTAGAGCTGGATGAGGTGAAAATTATAACAGGCAACAAAACAAAGCCAAAGGCGACAGTAAGTGTGATAATAGAAGGAGATAAAAAGATAGGAAAAGGAGAAGGTGTGGGGCCTGTTGATGCTGTAAGCCATGCTATCAAAAATATTGTTGGTGGAGAAATTGAATTGAAGGAATATAATCTGAAAGCAATTACTGGGGGAACAGATGCTTTGGCGGATGTAACAATAGCTATCGAAGACAAAAAAGGCAATATTTTTAGAGCACAGGGAATAAATGAAGATGTAATAATTGCTTCTGCAATAGCATTAGTAAAAGGTTTGAATAAAGCATTGATATTTAAGAAAAAAATACATGGTGAATAAAATGAATGGAGCACATGCAATTGTTGAGACTTTGTTAAAACATGGAACAGATGTTACTTTTGGTTTTCCTGGCGGAGCAGTCATACCTTTATTTGATGCTTATCTTGATTATAAAGATAAGATAAGGAATGTTTTAGTGAGGCATGAGCAGGGGGCAGCCCATGCTGCTGAAGGATATGCAAGAGCATCTGGGAAAATAGGAGTATGCATAGCTACTTCCGGACCCGGTGCATGCAACTTAGTTACCGGGATAGCTGATGCATATATGGATTCAATCCCTATAATAGGATTTGGCGGACAGGTTCCAACTAGCCTGATAGGCAATGATGCTTTTCAGGAAACAGATATGATAGGTATAACATTGCCAATCACTAAGCACAACTACCAGATCAGAGATCCTAATGGGATAGCTCCTACTATTATGAAAGCATATAAGCTTGCTCTGGAGGGAAGGCCTGGTCCAATCTATATAGACCTTCCAAAAGACATACAAAGCAAGGAAGTTACAGAAGCATTTCCAAATGAAGTCAAGATAGTGGGTTTCCAGCCTACAATAAAGCCCAATCCACTTCAGATAAACAAGGCTGCTGAAGCTATGCTGCATGCTGAAATGCCTTTATTTTTGATAGGACAAGGAGTGATGATATCTAATGCGCATAGAGAATTACAGGAACTAGTAAATTTGACAGGGATTCCCGTAACAACAACATTTATGGGAAAGGGTGCGTTCGATGAAAGGCACCCCTTAAGCTTAGGTATTGTAGGGATGCATGGAAGAAAAATAGCTAATTATGCAACTTTGCAGACAGATTTATTGATTACTATTGGATGCAGATTCTCTGATAGGATAACCGGCAATCTAAAGACATATGCAGAGAATGCAAAAATCATACATGCTGATATTGACCCTGCCGAAATAGGGAAGAATGTTAAGGTAGATATACCCATTGTAGGAGATGCCAAAGAAATCTTAAAAGAATTGATAGTCATGGTGAAGAAACTAGCAGTAAAAGAAAAGACAAAGTGGGTTAGTAAGATAAAGCAAAATAAAAAAACATGTGATGATTGTGTTCCTGTTAAGGAAACAAAGAGAATACATCCGAAGCATGTAATGCTGGAATTAAATAAGATAATGAAGCCAAAAGACATAGTTGTTACAGGAGTAGGGCAGCATCAGATGTTTGCAGGACATTTTATCAGGAGAAGCAAACCAAGGACATTTATTAGTTCTGGGGGGGCAGGCACCATGGGTTTTGGGTTTCCTGCTGCGATAGGCGCTAAAGTAGCTAAGCCAGACTCCAATGTATTCCTGATAGATGGTGATGGCTCATTCCAGATGACAATTCAGGAGTTAGGAACAGTAAAAGAAGGCAACATTAAAGTCATACCTATTATTATGAATAATTCATACCTTGGAATGGTTAGGCAATGGTTAGAACTTTTCTCAGATAAAAGATATTCAGAAGTTTATTTAGGCAGGACCCCTGATTTTGTTAAAGTAGCTGAGGCTTATGGTCTAGAAGGAATCAGGGTTGAGAAGAAATCAGAATTTTTACCTGCCATTGAACAAGCAATAAAGAATGATGTTACAACTATTGTTGATGTTGTAACAGAAGAAGAATCAAATATACTGCCAATGTTATTGCCGGGGGGGCATTTGAAAGATGCTTTTGGCGGATGCATGGCTGCCCCGGGAAAATATTTCAGGGGTGATTGAAATGGAAAGAAGACATGTTATTGCTATGCTTGTTGAGGATCAACCAGGAGTTTTGACAAGGATTGCCGGAATGTTTGCCAGAAGAGGTTTTAATATAGAGACAATCACAGTCGGAAAAACCACCAAAAAGGGAGAAAGCAAAATGGTTATTACTGTGATAGGTGATGATGATATGTTAGAACAGGTTGAAAAGCAGGTAAATAAGTTAATCGATACCATAAAGGTAACAGAAATGCCCGATGAAAGATCTGTAATTAAGGAGCTCTGTCTAATTAAAGTTAATATCGCTAATCAAAAAGTGAAAGATGAGATATTAAAATATACTGATATTTATAAGACTAAGATAGTTGATATTACGACGAAAGAAGCGACTATGGAGATTATTGGTGATCCGGGAAAGGTAGACTCATTTATTGATTTGATGAAACAATTCGGGATAAAAGAGGTTTCGAGAACAGGTGTAACTGCTATCTCGAGGAGTCGATAATATGTCCGGGATGACTATAACTGAGAAAATATTGGCAAGGCATTGTGGAAAAGAGAAGATAGTGCCGGGAGAATTAATTAATGCTAAGATAGACATAATTATGTGCCATGATATCACAACAACTCCTGCAATTGATATGTTAGAGAAAGCTGGAATAGATAGGGTTTTTGATCCTTCAAAGATTGTTGTTATACCAGACCACTTTGTTCCTAATAAAGATATACAAAGTGCTGAGATGGTCAATAGAATTAGAAAATGGGCAAAGAAACATGGAATAAATAATTTTTATGATATTGGCAGGCATGGTGTATGCCACGCTATCTTACCAGAGCAGGGCCATATTGTTCCGGGAATGACCATAATTGCGGGAGATTCCCATACTTGTACACATGGTGCATTGGGAGCATTTGCAACAGGAGTAGGAAGTACTGATATTGCAGCTGCTTTAGCTGCTGGAGAATTATGGTTTAAGGTTCCGGAAACAATAAAGTTTCAGGTTGATGGAAAATTAGCTTCTGGAGTTTATTCAAAAGATATAATATTGGCTATAATAAGAGATACAGGAGTAGACGGTGCTTTGTATAAGGCAATGGAATTTACTGGCTCGACAATTTCTGACTTAAGTGTGGAAGCAAGAATGACTATAACAAATATGGCTATCGAAGCCGGAGGAAAAAGTGGAATTATTGAGCCTGATAAAAAAACAGAAGAGTATGTTAAGGCAAGAACCGATAAGGAATATTCTGTTGTCAGGTCTGATAAAGATGCAGGATATTTAGATATAAAGAAATATGATGCTTCTAAATTTGAGCCTATTGTTGCATTTCCCAATCTGCCGTCTAATGGAAAGAATATTAATGAGATAAAAGAGGACATTAGGATTGATCAAGCTTATTTAGGAAGCTGCACAAATGGAAGGATAGAAGATTTAAGAATTGCTGCTTTGATAATGAAAGGCAACAAAGTTAAGAAAGGAACAAGAATGATTGTTGTGCCTGCTACAACAGATATATGGAAACAGGCAAATAAAGAAGGTTTATTGGATATATTCATGGAAGCAGAAGCAACTGTCTCTACACCGACATGCGGAGCATGCCTGGGCGGACATATGGGCATACTTGCTAAAGGTGAGAGATGTATATCATCCACTAACAGAAATTTTGTTGGAAGGATGGGACATCCTGAAAGTGAGGTTTACTTAGCTTCCCCTGCTACAGTCGCTGCATCAGCTATTGAAGGAAAGATTGCAGATCCAAGGGGGTACTTAAAATGAAGATAAAGGGATTTGCCCATGTATACCAGAGAGATGATATCAATACTGATGAAATTATTCCCGCTAGGTATCTCAATATGGATAAAGAAAAGGATTTAGCTTTGCATGCAATGGAAGATTTAGATAAAGAGTTTCTTAAAAGAGTTAAGAGAGGAGATTTTGTTATTGCTAAGGATAATTTTGGGTGCGGGAGTTCGAGAGAGCATGCAATATGGGCTCTTCGGGGAAGTGGAATTAGAGCTGTGATTGCAAATAGCTTTGCCAGAATTTTCTATAGGAATGCTATTAATAATGGTTTTTTAGCAATTGAATGCAAAGATATTGCAGACAAAGTTTCAAAGGGAGATGAATTAGAGATTGATGTATCTAATGGCATGATTAAAAATCTAAGCAAAAATGAAGAATATAGTTTTACTCCCTTGCCTGAATTTGCAATAGAGTTGATGGATGCTGGCGGGCTGATTAATTATATAAAGAAGAAATGATATTTGATTGAAGTGAATCAAACCCCTGTATATGCAAACTGATCCAATTGCTTCTGAGGAATAACCCCCCTAAACAATTCCATTAATAAATTATTTAGATTGCAGTATGATTGGG
Organism: Nanobdellota archaeon; assembly: GCA_023140175.1. Lineage (GTDB taxonomy): Archaea > Nanobdellota > Nanobdellia > Woesearchaeales > WJIZ01 > WJIZ01. The sequence continues at coordinate 24,800 of JAGLMD010000088.1, forward strand.
GTGGCCTAAAATTCACTTTTCTCCGTAAATCCTCCAAACTCAAGGTTATTACAAACTTTTGTATTTTTTTAAATACAATCGCCGTACCTAATTCACATTCTTTAAAATACTCTTTAAATTCTTTATATGAAATCCCTGCGATATCCTTTGTCAATTCCCATAATTTTTTTATAGATGTTCTAATTTTTTCTTTTACAATAAAATAACCTGTTATTTTTTTAACAGGTGAGCTAGTATATATCAAGCAAAATTCATCTTTATCTACGTTTACATTTTGCCTCCTAAATTCAACTAGTTTTTTTTTGGAATAGATTTTATTAGAATATTTTTCCTTTATAGAGAATAATTTAGCCATAATAAACCACTTATAATTTTTTATATTTCTTATTTAATAATGTTTCGTTTAATTCTATTAATCTGCTATTATACCAGAATCAGTATTAGTCTCTTTCAATATTTTTTCAAAATCGCTTTTTGATATTTTTTCAAAACCTCTTGGAGCACTTAAGACATTAGGGATTATTTCTAATTCTATCAATTTCTGTAAATTTGTTCTATGGGGAAAAGTATATGTATAAAGAAAATTCACAATAAAGGGCCTACTATATTTATTATAATTCCAATGTTTTTTTAACTCATCATCAGGAAAAACACTCCTTTTTCTACATTTCATAATAAAATCATCTTCATCTTTGATGTCAATAATAACATCATCCACGATACCTATACTAGTTATAACACTGGAGTATATCGCACTCTTCCCTGGTTCCTTTGTTCTATAAAAAATTATGATATCGCCCCTTTTCAGGTTCTTTTCCAAGGAACGTGAAATATAAACTTTGCTGATTGCATTTCTGTGTGGCTCATTATCAACAAATTCTTCAGGAGATTCGGTGTTCAAAATTGAGTCTGGGAGAAGCTCTGTATGATATGCTGGATATATAGGTACTAAGAAGACACCTGATTTTAAAGAAAAGTATGGAAAAGTAGATTTTGGTTTGGAAACATCAAATGACTTGCCAAAATCTCTCACATAAACCTGCTCTTCTCCTGAAGATGAAGTTTTGGTACCCCAATATTTAAAACCCCAATCAAGTAATGAGTTAATTAGTCTTTCCTCTTCGGGACGTTTATTAAATATTGTAACATAGATTTCATCAACTTTCTGTTTTAAGGCATTATCAAAAATAATTTTAAGAAACCTTTCTCCAAGCCTATAACCGTTTAAATTTACTTTTAATGTTCCAATTTTAAGTCGTTTCTTCTTCGGAAAAACTGGATGTATATCAGCATAGTTCTCATCTTCACTTTCTTTTTTTATATACAGAAAAGCTAAGGTTTGGTCAGAATCCATACAAACATAAGCAGGTTCATTTGATTTTCTATTAAACCACCCATCAAAACCCTTATAATCATTTCGAAAAGTATCAAAAAATGTATCGCCTAAGTTAATATTTCCGAAATACTCCTTTTTTACTGATAGTGTCTTATAGTCTACTAAATTGGGATTTTCTGAAATTACTTTCTCAATAAATGATTCAATTGTGAATACTTGATTGTCAACACCCAATAAACGCGCTTTTTCATGGATTCTCTTGTCTTCGGTAATTAAGAAATCTACCCTATGATTTACGAGCTCATTGATTAATCGAGTATCATTAATATCATTTGGAGAAATATCTATCTTCTTGCTTAAATCAGATACTAATGGCGACAATGGTGCTTCAGTTTTTAATAATACATAATTATCTAATTTTATTTTAAAAGTGGTGATTACCTTATGATCTTTATGTTTTTCAATCTCTTCTAGAGTCAAAGGATGAATACATTTTTCATAGTGTAGTTTATCAAACCAGGCGAATAAGGAGCCAATTTCTTTATTAAGAACTGTGTTAGCTTCTCTATGTATAACAATATTTGTGTCTAATAGTACTTTCATTTTTATCAATATGAAACTAGGGAATAATATATATAATAATTATTTTATAGATAATAAAAGAAAAAATCCAAATATTAAACTCTCAATATATTCTATATAGATCTACTTTAAATTAAATAATCAATTTTTCGTAGATTCAAGTAGCTCTATAAATTTAATTAGCATATAAATACCAATTATTCCATTCCATGTCAAGTCTGGACTTGATAGGGTTTCGGTTACTGCTTTCACCAGTAAGAAAATTAAAACTGAAACTGAAAATTTCGCAGCTTCTTTTTTAGTACCTTCAAATAATTTTTTTGCCATTTTAATTCCCCCTCATAATTATCAAAATTTAAAATAAAAATTAAAAAAATCTATATATCCTCAATCCCTCCAGTTGTAATCACAAACCCTGCTTCTCCATCAGGCAAATAAGGTGAATCGACTAATTTAGCTACTCTTGTTCCTTTCTTTCCTTTTCTCAGATAGATTCTTGTCTGGGAATTATGTCCCACAATATGGCCCCCTATTGCTTCGGTTGGATCTCCAAAGAACTGGTCTGGCTTTGCCATAACCTGGTTAGTCACATATACGCAGAGATTTTGTGTGTCTGCTAGTTTTGCCAATACATGCATATGCTTATTCAGCTTTTGCTGCCTGTCTGCTAAGGTGCCTCTCCCAACAAATTCTGCCCTAAAGTGTGCTGTTAAGGAGTCAACTATTACAAGCCTTACATTGAGATTTTCTTTTTTTATAAGATCCTCCACTTTTTCTGCCAATAGCATCTGGTGGTCTGAGTTATAAGCTCTGGCCACTTTTATATTCTTTAAGACAACCTCTGGGTCTAGATTAAGGCTTTTTGATATATCTATGATCCTTTCGGGCCTGAATGTTGATTCTGTATCTATAAAAACTACCTGTCCGCCCGTGCCGCCGGCTCCTAAAGGGAGTTGTGCCCTTACAGCAAGGATATGCGCAATTTGCGATTTTCCAGAGCCATACTGGCCGTATGTTTCTGTGATGCCATTAGTCTCCATCCCGCCGCCAAGAAGAGTATCCAGCTCTTTACTGCCAGTAGTAATCTTAAGAACATTTTTTCTTTTTTCAAGTAAATCCAAACCAGAGGAAAACCCCATATCAAGCATTGTTCTTGAAGATGCAATCATTCTTTTTGCAACTGCCTCTCCAACTCCTGTAGCTTCTATTAATTCGCCGGGTGTTGCGACAGCCACAGCCATTAGATCCGGAAAGCCGCCGTTTTCTAGTTTTTCTATTGTTGCTGCTCCTACTCCAGGAAGATCTGCCAGTGTTTTCTCTTCCTTTACTTGTTCCTTTTTTGGTTTTTCTATTTGGGTTTGAGATTTGAGTTCTTGTTTTAGGGAATTCTTTGAATTCTCCAAACCTTTTTCATTATTATCTGAAATTTTCATTTTATCATCCTCTTCTGATTTTTCTTTTTTCATTATTCTTTCACCTTAAAATTAAAAATAAAGAGATTTACATTACAATCTCTTCAAAGACCTCTTCTTCTACAGAAGAAGGTGTTGAAGAAGTATCTCGTAGAACGAGATACTCATATGCCTTGTTTAGTACTAAAGCTGCCTTTGGCAAATCATTTACACGTAAAGAATTAGTGCTCTGCCACTGGTCATTCTTGTCCTTGTATCTTCTCTGTAGAGATATTGTGTTGAACTCTACTTCCTGGCCATTTTTACTTGTGCCGGTGTTTTTCCATATTGTGGCGTTTATTGCGCCAGTACTAAACTTTTTTTCCGGTGTATTGCCGGAACTATTTGTGTTGTTTTCCATTTTTTGCCTCATTGCTTTCGCGTCTTATTTCAAACTCCCCTTAATCATGGGTTAAGTAGCCGCTGATTTTTGAGAATGCGCGGCTGCTACCCCAGGAAGTGAGGTGCTGTTTTTGTAACAGCTAATACTAGTAGAGGTAGGATTGTTTATATAGGTTACGCGCATCTTTTGGTGTCCAGTGCTATGTAAATTTTAGCTCTTTATGGCTTAATATTAAAAAATATTGAAGAATTGGGTGTGTCCAGTGCTTAACCTGATAATGATTAATGCTGTAATCAGGACAAATAATAGTTTTTCTAATATCCTGCCTATTTTTATTATGCCCTTTACCCTATATTTCAATGGATAGAAAGGAACGATGCCTTCTGGAGTTAGTGCATCTAATACAAGATGAGAAGAAGTACCTAACAGAAATGCTATAGCAAAAATATCATCTGAGAAAAAAGATAATGATATATAGATAGGTATTATGAATAAGAAAGAATGAAAGAACAGCCTATGGCCGAAGATAAAATTAATCATTTTTGAAAAAAAGCCGAGCTTTTTCCCTATTTTAGATTTTGAGGAATCAATATCCGGCAAGGAAGTAAATAGGGCAAGCAATGAAAAGAAAAGAAGCTTATTTTTTATTGGAAAAAAGTCTAATATAACCAATCCAATTAAGAATGAGAAAGCTAAGTGTGTATAGAAAAGCATCTTATTCTATTGCTTTTGCTTCTTCCTCCAGCCTCTTAAGTTCCTGATCTGGGTCTGGGTCTGGAAAGACCAGCTGAGCAATGAATTCTAAGCGGTCAAACATCTCATTTTTTGATGTTCTGCCTACAACTTTGAGTATTGTTCCAAGTAATCCATCTTTTATTGCCTGAAAATCACCAGGAGAATCCTTAAATTTTAATATATCCGGCTCTTCCATCTTCAGAAGATTAGCAAGCTGATTTCTAAAGAATACTGTTCTTATTGTAGAAGAGCCATCATCAAGGATAACGTTCATAACATATGCAAATTTTGGAGTTATATTACCATGTGTATTGCATACAAAAGCAGAGTCTTTTGGCCTTACACGCTTATTACAATCCGGGCAGACTTCATAAAATCTTGGCTCGAATGCCTGCACTATTGTTCCCAATAGTTCTACATTTGTATCTGTTTCTGCAAGTTCTTCAATCTTTTTTCTTGCTGGCTTCTGTTTTTCAGCTACTTTATCTATTTTTTCTCCTTCTGGGTTTATAATTAATTCTGAATTGCTGGTCATATGAAGTTCGGGATTTCCAAGATTATTTTCCCTGGCTAATATATCCTTAACTTTTATTATCTGATCAAGTTTAAGATTTTTTAATTCATCTGCCTGGTCATTCCACAGAACAACTCTTACCTGGCTAGTCTCATCTGATATGACAAATGATGCTACTTTTCCGGCTGAGCCATCTTTCCTCTGGAATTCTTTTATTTCGTAAATGTTTGTTATTTTTCCCACTGTTTCTACAGAACGCATCCCTGCTCTTATGTCTTTTATTTTTAATTTACCTTCTTCAAAGAGTTTTACTCCTAGCTCATTTGCTATGATATGGGCCGCACCCTCTTGTGAGATAAGGCCGGACAGTTTGTCCATTTTTTCTTTTATCTTGGAATTTATGTCTTCAACAGAAAGGCCTGATTTTTCTGTTATCTTGGATATTATATCTTCATAGCTTATTTTAATCATTTTAGAGAGTTAAGAAAAAAGATGTATTTATATAGTTTGTTGTTAAGGAAAAGTTGATTTTTTTGGATTAGATAGCTGATGTATAATATCCTTATATTCATCATTTATTTCTAATCTGCCTTCTTCTTCCCCAGTTGCAGATATTTTCTTTAAAGGGTTGCCTGAACTATCAATTGCTATTATTCCAATGAATGGATTTTGAGATGTGATTATTGAGATTGATGAATCGTCGGTTTCTGCTTTTAGGTTAGCAAATTGAACTATATCCTCTTCATTGTCTGCTGCAAAGATGTAGTATTTCTGTATGTCATTTGAGAATTCTGAGTTATCTATATTTGAACCTATTGAGTTGATATTTATTGTTATTAAGTTTTCTGCTTGTGCTGTTGCTGTGAAATCAACTTTTCCCAGCGCTAATTTATCTTCTTTTGTTATTTTAATTGCTTTTCCTGCTTCTGTTATTTCATTGTTTGCTTTATCTATTGCAGTTATGTATATGTATGATTTGAAATCTTTATCTGTGATATAATAGCAATATTCATCATCACAGATTAACTGGTTGTTTAGTTCTGATAACGATTTTTGCCCTGAATCCAGGTTATGAAGACAATTTTTCCCTATTTGTTTATATTTACATGATTCTGCTTCAAAGTTCTCTATTTTTGTTATTGTTTCTGGCAATATTAGCTTTTCTGTGTTTTCGATCTCATGTTCGGTTATTGTCTTCCCGGAGAAATCTTCATCGCTTATGTAGATATTATAAGGATAAATTGTTTTTTCTTCAAAGAAATGGTCTATATCTGATCCTTTTGCTCTTTTCCATTTTAGGATTAGGTATTTGTCCTCTCCTGAAGGAGAGATAGGAATTATTTCTTCTATTCTTGATGAAGGAAGGTCAACTATGTAGATGGCGAATTTTACTTTTTGAGAAACTGTGATAAAACCAGATCCTGAATCAGGAAGCAGGTATTCTTTTTCCTTGTCTGTTGCGCAGATAAAAAATGTTCTGTCATCTGAGTTATCTTTGTTATCACAATCTATTTCAAGCTGGATTCTGTTTTCCTGGTTGAAATTATCAAAAATTTCATTAATGCAGGATTCTAATCTTTGAGAATCGCAGGCTGACATTTCGCTCATTATGGCGCCAGAGCCCAGAAAAGTATTTTTCAGTTCATCATAGAAACTGAGATCATAATTAATGAATATATCGAAAGAGGGCTTGATTGAATATTTTCCTATTATTTCATCTTTGAATTTTATATCTGAGATTAGGTTTTTTAGCGCCGTACCGACTAATCGAAATTTGTCGTCTTCAATTTTTATAAAAAATTCGTAATTTTCTTCTGGTAAATTGTTTTTTCTTAGAAAATCATCTAAGTAGGGTTTTATTGCTGTCTGAAAATTTAGGATTATATCATCTTTACCGGGAAAACATGTTTTTTCTTTGGATTGCCACAATGAATAGCCATTGATCTTTCCGCAAATTGGCTCTTTAAGATATATACCTTTTTCTTCAAGCTCAGCTAAAGCAAGAAAACTTGAATATTTGGCTGCCTGGTCTATATAGAAAAGTTTTTCTTGGTTAGACTGGATTGTGTCCAGTATTTTGAATTGTGTTTCACCAATCTTGGCGGAAAATACTGCCCTGTTTGAAACTATTTTAGTATAGAGGCTGGGCATAATAAAGAACAGCGAAAATATAGACAGCAGTAATATAAGCACCATTGCTTTCTTATTTCTGAAGATTTTCATTTTATATAACCTAAAATCGCTAATCTTATTTTTATTGGCTGTCCATGGGGTAAGTAAGGTAAGGTAGTTTCTTGATCAAATAAAATCTGCTTTTTACTATTACATTCCACATTCAACAGATTTTTCTGTGAATCTTCTTCATAGTGCCAGAGAGTCCAGCATACTTTGTTGGCCCTCCCATAAACGCTATTAAGAATTTTATCAATCTCTTCTTTGGCTTTGGTTTCCTTATTATTTATAGCTAAAATTATTTCATCTGCTATATCAGTACTTTCTGTTGCAGGTGTTTCTAGAATATTTATTAAAACAGATTTGTCTTCAATATAGCCGCCTTGATCAGATATGTCATAGACAATATTTGATGAACTAACAGTGAATGCTATAAACCAAACAAGCATGCCCAGGAAAAAAAGGAACCAGCCCATGATATCCATAAACATTCCCATAAAGAATGCTTTTTTTTGGAATCTTCGGTTTCTAAAATATACAAAAAATTTAGATTTTTGGGGTTTATTCATTTTTACTTTCAACTGTCTTTATCAGCATCCTCCCCTTGTGTAATTGATCGCCTTTCACTAAAACATATCTCCATTTGAGGTTTCCTTCATATTTATCGAATTTTGAGAGGGGATAATATCTTTCAAACCAGTTTTTGTTGAGGTACAATTCATTTTGAGTTTCTGTTTCTAAGTCTTCTAGAAAGATATTAGCACTAAATCTATCTGAATCAATGTTAAATTGAGTAGAGATCGTTTTATTATTAAATCTGTCTAAGGATATTATGCCGGGATAGTTTCTAAAATTATATTCTGAAACATAACTGATCCCCTTATCGGAATTAAGCAATCTTTGTATAAATATTGCTGCCTTTAATTCATCTGTCTTTATTTTTGTCTTTATCTGGGAAGAAACTAATAAAAATATTGTTAAGAACACTACAGCAATAAAAAATAAGCGCCAAAAAGCATAGTTCAGCATCCTGAAAGCATCTGCTTTTTTTGAATTTAGTAATTTCATCTTAATCTTCAATATTTGATAGTGTTGAATATATTGATTTTCTGATTAATTGAAAATCGTCTTCAGTAAATGACTCTTTTTTGCTTAATTCCAGAATCATGATGTTTGAATCTTTTTCTAAAGCTAGTTTATTAGTCAGGGTAATTTTGTTTTGTGGTATTGAAGCTGCTTCTGTTTCTTCTCCAAAGCCTGCAGAAAGAATATCATTTACTATGTTGCAGGATAGAGTATGCAAGGATTTTTCTCCTGATTCTGCATCAAAATATGATTTAATATAATCATAATCTGTATTTTCTTTAATCGAGATATAGAAAAATAGAGAGTCATCATTTAATCTTATTGAAGATAGTTCATCTTTGCTTATTATTTTACCCACTATTCCTAATATGGGTGAGGCTAATTGGAAGAAGTTTTCGTTATTTGTATCGGTGATAAATATTATGCCAAATTTTTTATTTATGGAATTGCAATTTAAAATATTTATAATGGGTGTGGTTTTTGTATCAAGTATTTTTATTTCATTGTGGTCTTTTATGAAAGTGAGGTCTAACGTCTTATCTTCCTGGCCATGTGTTTTTCTCTTAAGTAAATAAAAAACAGGAAGATATTTTTGCACAAAGGTTTCCTTTGATTTTTGTTTTTCTGTTGGAGCAAATAATTTATGTTCAAAAACTATATGGTTGTCTTCAATAAAATTGGCAGATTCTTTTAGATTCGCTGGGTCTTTTTTGTTTTCAAATATTTCTACTTTATTTTTTGTGAAGCTTATGCCAAACCATAGTGTGTTTTGAGGATAATTGATATAAATATTTCCCGGAGAAGCATAAAGGGTGTCTACCATCAAGGCCAGATCATTAGCCAAAAATCTTTGCTGGAATGTCTTTTGCTCTCCGATTCTGTTAATATGGCTAAATACAAGATAAATGATCATCAACAGCATGAACAAATCAATAAACCACCATAAGGATTCTCTTTCCATAGCTTTTTTATTCCTAAGAAGCATTTTAACAGTTAACTTTTACTTTGCC
>JAGLMD010000089.1 GCA_023140175.1 Nanobdellota archaeon
GATTATCTGTGTACTATATTTTGAGATTCCTTCTGAAAGTATATTAGAAACCAATTCTTCTGAATCGCCTTCAAGATACTGCGGTTTGTAACTTACTTTAATCTTCTCATCGATCTCCCCTTTATCTGGTTTGTCTACTCCAGCCAGTAATTTGATAAAGCTGGTCTTTCCTATTCCATTCTCTCCAAGTATTCCTATAATATCTTTTCTACTTACTTCCCCGCTTTCTGCCTTTAATGAAAATTTTCCTAATTTCTTCTCAACATTTTGCCAGCTAACCTGCAGCTCTCCTTTTTTCTTTCTCTCTTTAGCTCTTTCAGAAAACTTTATTGGCTTATCTCTAAAACGCATATTTTCTTCTTTTAGATAACCAGTCAGATAGGTATTTATTCCATTTCTTGTGCTTTTCATACCAGATACTATCCCATATACTCCTTCTTTTCCATACATTATATGTATCATATCTGTCATGTAATCTAGAATTATAAGGTCGTGCTCTACAATCATAACAGCCGTATCTTGATTAGCAAGATTTCTTATAAATTTGCTCACTTTTACTCTCTGTTTTATATCAAGGTAGCTTGTCGGTTCATCAAAGAAATATATATTCGCATCTTTCAGAACAGTCGCAGCTATCGCAACCCTCTGCAACTCTCCCCCGGATATCTTGCTTATATCGTTGTCAAGTATTCCATCAATCTCAAGCTCTTTAGCAATCTCATCAAGTTTATCTTTTTCATCTACTTTTGACAATAATTTTCTTACTTTGCCTTTTGTAGATTTCGGTATTAGGTCAACCTGTTGCGGCTTATAGCTTATCTTTATTTCATTGTTCTTTAATTTCTCAAAAAACTGATGCGCCTCACTCCCCTTAAAAAACTCAATCAATTCATCATAGCTGGCTTCCTCCTCTTTACCAAGGTTCGGCTTTAACATCCCTGCTAGTATCTTTATGGCAGTTGATTTTCCTATTCCATTCCTCCCTAATATGCCAACAACCTTGCCAAATAGCGGAACAGGCAGATTATACAAGTGAAAACCATTCTGTCCATATCTATGGATAGGGCTCTTAGTAAGCTCATCAGGCAGATTGATTATAGAAATAGCATCAAAAGGGCATCTATTAGGGCATATTCCGCAGCCAGTGCATAGTTTTTCATCTATCAAAGGCCTGTTATCTTCGCTTTTTACTATACATTCTTCACCCATCCTGTTAACTGGGCATAGTTTTATGCAAAGATAATTGCCGCATCCTTGCGGGTTGCATTTCTCCTTCTCGATAACTGCTATTCTTGACATTTTATTTAGTCCGTGAGACTCCAAATGTAATGAGGATGTCTCACTTGAGTGCTTTTTACGAGATTTTTAAGCGAACGAAGTGAGTGGGCAAAAATCTCCAGCTATTCTTGACATGATATATGCAGAATTTTGGTATATATTTAAAGATTTAGATTAATTTTTTAAAGAAATCACCATTATTTAGAATCATGAAATGCGAAATATGCTCCAGCAAGATACAAGAGACCTTTCTCAAAAAGGTAATAGGTACTCATGTAAAAGATGCCAAAGGAAAAAAACACACCATTTGCTTCGAATGCCAGAAAAAATTCACGACGAAACAAGATATTCTCAATAATCTTAAATAAAACCTTTTTATCCTTTATATCATGCCCCTGTAGCATAGCAGCTATTGCGGCTGACAGCCAAAATCAGCATTCGTAATCAGCAGGTCGGGAGTGCAAATCTTCCCAGGGGCTTTATTAATTAGTCACTATTTAGTAGTTAAAAAATAGAAAGATTTATATACTAGTTAATCAATATTCTTCTCAATATAAACTTGCAGGTGGTGGAAAAATGGAAAGAGAAACAATTAATCTTGGGGACGAAATAACTCAAGAACAAGATATAATTGGTTTTGAAGGGATGAGGATAATAAATCCTAGAGAAATTACGCAAAATACAATAGATAATCTTCTAGGCGGGTCAGATATATCAAATGCAGATTTAAATCATATGGATGTACAGGATTTAGTGCTTCTTTCATATGGGCTTGGTCGTCTAGACATTGAAGAGAAGCCTTGGGCATATAGGGGATAAAATAAGATAGAACTTGCCTTTTTCTAATTTTCTGGTATTATGACACAAAAAACTAAGAAAAAACCCCCAAGAATTGCTTTCACATATGATCCTAGGAAAGCTTCACCTAGAGATATAGGTAGCCATAGGTTTAGTGAGATATATCTCCAAATCTTCAAACTAATAGGCGCAACAAAGAAAAACATACTATTTGATAATTTTAAAAACCTAGAAAGAGAAAGACTAGGACCAGATTTAACTAATCTTCTTATAGGTCTTGGAACTAAAGATATGATAATTCATAGTAAAAATTTATTCACTTATAATCTTAATCAAGAAATACATAATGAGAATAGCTCTAAGCTGACCGAGAACTATGTAAATAATTTCTTAATGACTCATTATGCACGTGAGGGCAAATGTGAGGGTCTAAGATTAACTATGGATCCAATAAATGAAGATATTGAAAGAAAGAAAAATCATTCCTCTATAGGGAGGCTTCTTGAAATTCCAACCCTAGAAATTATATTAGCAACATCCTTATTGAAAGGTAATCCTAATTATAAAGAAAATAAAAATTTAGTTTCATCTTGGAAGGAAGGAGCATATCTTAAAGATAGTAATGAATCAAACGGAAAATCAAATTACTATTATAAAAAAGGAGATATTAATAATATGGGAATGGCTATAACAGCGATAAATATGTTGCCAGATAATAAAGTAGCTGACCTAGTTATAACAAAAAGAGAAAAAACACCCCACTCAAAACACGCATCTCATTATAGGGCCTTTAGCTTTTACGATGGAGAAAAAACCAATATTTTAGCAGCTGTTCTATATTATTGTCTCGACAATCCATATTCTGTTCATGGAAAAAAAGAAGGAGCAATACCTTTGACAGGAGACTATAAAGACAGAGAAAAAACAAAAGAAGAAAAAGAGCTTATCAAAGCACACAACATTGAAAGTTTAGAACTACCCCGAGAAGTAAATAACATAGTTGAAAGTATTGGAAAATATGCAGCAGAAAGGGGCAATCTCCTAATATCTACAGAAGTAGTACAAAACACCGATAATAACTTTTTTCTTATGGATGTCAACACAACACCTGGCCTTATTGCAATCAGACACGCAGAATTCCCTGGAAAACAAGATCCTTTATATGAAAGAATGAGTGAAAGAATTGCACAAATGATTCTCAACTGCTATCAAAAATAATTAATTTCTTCATCAGATAACATTATAAATAAAATAACAATCTTTTATTCTATGGATAAAGAAATAAAAGAAACACCAGAAATAGCAGGAGAATTAAGGGAGTTGGTAGACAATGCAAACAAGACTTACCTAAAAAACTTCAATTCTAAAGTCTGGTTTGGCAGGTGCATCTTCTTATCATGGTACTGTGAGCGCGGAACTTGTGATTTCTGCTTTAGGTCTGTCACAAAACATAAGATAAAACATCCGGATAATGCAAAAAGAAGCATAGAAGGAATTCTTGCTGAAGCCCTGATCATTAAAGCCTGTGGTTGGAGAATAGAATTCCTTACAGGAGGATATGGGATATATGATTTTAATGATATACTAAAAATCTCTAAATTATGCTCTAAAATCCTTGAGGAAAAAATTTGGCTCAACTTAGGAACTCTAGACGGAAATCAATTAGATCAGCTAAAGCCTTACGTACAAGGAATAGTCAGCAGTATGGAAACACTAGAGCCAAAACTGCATAATAAGGTATGCCCGGACAAACCCATACAGCCTTATTTAGAAACAATGGATTTAGCTGGAAAAAAAGGATTCAAACAAAGCATAACTCTTGTCATAGGGATTGGAGAAAAGAAAGAAGATTACAAATACACAAAGGAATTGATTCAGAAACATAACTTAGAGAGGATAACAATATATGCTTTACGCCCAGTTGCAGGAACTCCCTATAAAAAAGGCCCAAAATCAGAAGATGTAGCATGGTGGATTGCAAAAATAAGATGTGATTTTCCAAAAATAGAGATTATCGCAGGCAGCGCAATTTATAGAATTCCGGAAATAAGCCTTTTTCTAAAAGCAGGAGCTAATGCTTTCACTAAACTTCCTGCAACAAATATCTTTAACACAGATAAAGGCATCCAGGTAGAACAGGAAGTGAAAAAATCAAAAAGAGAGTTTATTAGCAGATTCACATCTAAAAATCTAAGAAAAGAATTTAATTTTCAGGAAAGAATAGATAAGCTTACTTTAACAAAAGCAGAAAAAGAAAAAGTGATTGAAAAGCTGGATATTTATCTTAACAAGTTTGAAAAAAATTTAAAGAAATAGGCCGTCTGATTTCTATGCATTAAACTCAGATTAGTCCTATACACTAACAGCCTCAGGCACTTCCTCCAGATGATTCCCTTTCTTCCATGTCCCTATCTTAAACCAGATCGCAGCAACTATTGCAGCAGCAACAGTTGAAATAGATATTGCCCACCAGATTCCATTGACCCCAAAACCCGAACGAACAGCCAAAAAATAAGCCAGGGGAATTGAAATCACAAACAGCCTCAATACAGCAAGTACAAATGCAGGATAGCCTTTTCCAGCTCCCTGAAAAGCAGCCCCAACAACAATGCTTATCCCTATAAACCCGTAGCTCAATGCTACTATTCTTAAATATGAAGTTCCATATAGTATGACATTTGCATTGCTGTTAAATAATCTTATCAAAGGAGCAGGCATGATGAAAAATATAAAACCAACAGCCTCCATGAAAATAAATGCAAGCACAGCGCCAATCCATGCAGTCTTCTTAGCCCTTTCTAGTTTTTTAGCTCCCACATTAAAACCAACTATTGTAATAACCGCAGTAGCCAATCCTATAGCCGGCATAACAGCAACAGCATCTAATCTAAATCCTAAGCCATAGGCAGCAATTGCAAAAGGGCCAAATAGGGAAACAATCTTCGTCATAAAAAATAATCCTAAAGACATAGCACTCTGGCTCAAAGATGTTGGTATGCCCACACTAAATATATCCTTGATTATCTGGAATTTAAATTTAAATTTTCTTAGCTTTATCCTAAATGAAGATTTGCCAGAGAAGATATGTTTCAGTGCTATCATACACCCAATAATTCTTGCAATAACAGTAGCTAAAGCCGCACCACTGATACCCATAGCTGGGAAAAACCAAAAGCCAAATATCATTATAGGATCCAGGATTATATTGACAATAGTAGCTATGATCATCATTTTCATTGGAGTCTTCATATCTCCTTCTCCCCGAAGTATACTGTTGCTGATAAAACCAGTGAACATGAATATGCTTCCTAAGAATATAATATTTGAATATCCTAATACTAAAGGCATCAATTCATCTGTCGCTCCTACAAATCTAAATAATGGTTTAGCAAACAAAAGGCCGGAAAAACTAAACAAAAGAGAAAAGACTATGGCAATAATATATGCATGTTCTGCAACTATATTTGTCTCTTCATATTTTTTTGCTCCAAATAACCTTGCTATCAATGATGTTGTTCCCACACCAATTCCGCTCGCAAGGGATATCATAAGAAACACAACAGGAAATGTAAGTGAGACAGCAGCCAAGGCCATAGCACTTAATCTTCCAACAAATATCGCATCAACTATATTAAATCCGGTCTGTAAAACAAAGGCCAGCATCATTGGCCATGCTAAAGAAAGAAGATTCTTTACTATGCTCCCTTTAGATAAATCTATTTTTGCCCTCATCAATATTCAAGCTTGAACTTATTTTAAAAAGCTTTTTATGGGCTGAAAAACAAACTAAATAATCCAAGAACCCCTATTTGATTATTTTATTCAATATGAATAGACTACCGGCCAATATTACCGGGCCAGCAATAACAAGATAAGCAATCATTGAAGCCTTATCCATTATCATTATAATATATGATATTCCAAGCACTATAAATATTATTCCTCCAATAGTTTCCCATTTCCACGCAACTAAGGTAGCAATTATTATCAGATAAGTAGGAATCAAGTGTATCAATAAAGCTAACACAGTTCCCCAAAAACCATAACCTTTCCAAAAGACATCTACTGCAAATAAAGTGGTAAACACTGCAAATGAAATTGCTAATATTCTCGGCGCCCAATAAAGCCATTTATTTTTCATATTTCTTCTTCAACCCCTTCTCTTTCCCAGGATACTAACATTATTATTATAATTCACATAAATTACTTCATCGCCTTCATTAATCTCATTGATAACTTCCTGTTCAGCAGTAGCATCTAAAGTTTCATAAGAATAAGGATCCATTATCTGAACCCCCTTCGGAGTTTTCGATATAACCTGTGCTGTCTTTTTCTTGATGTCAAGGATATCTACCCTGTCACCATGTGCTAAAGTGATTACTTTCTCTTTCTTTCCCTTTATATCTGTTACAGTCAGCTTTAGCTTAGAATGAGAATGCGTTCCATAAGCCACAGTCTCTTTCCTGACTGCCTGCATTATCTCTCCTTTATATTCAAAGAATTTTCCCTTTCCAAGATCAGATGCCAGCCCCATATTAAACCCAATAATCTCACTAATATTTATTCTTTCCTATTCATACCTAAGTGCATCCACTGGCCTTTGCTTAGATGCATATACGGCTGGAAACATTCCAGAAACAGCACCAACCAATACTGATATAACAACTAAAGACACGAAAAGCCACCATGGAAATATCGGACTCAGAAAACCCCATCCTAGATTAACCAGAAGCCTTCCTCCTGCATCAGAAACAAACCATCCAAATCCAACACCTATCAACCCGGCAATAAGCCCTAAAAAAGCAGACTCAAACAGAAATATATCCCTAATAATAGAATTTCTTGCTCCGATTGATTTCATTATCCCGATCTCCTTAACTCTCTCCAATACCGAAGTGATCATTGTATTAGCAGTATTTATCGAAGCCACAAAAGCAGAAATCAATACAATTAGAAAGATAAAACCAACCACTATATTTATGACATTCGAGAACATACCAATAGCATCGGCAAAGCTCTGGACAAAAAAATCTTCTTTTCCCTCTTCTAATCCGCGAACCTTTCTCACATTCTTGGTTACCCTATTTACAACAGTATCTATATCATCTACATTATGCACTTTGCCAATGATAGCACCATAGCTCAGTTCTTCATCAGCAAACAAAGCCTTCAGATCATCTTCCAGCATATAGATATTAGCATCATCACCCGGATTGCCGATAGACTCCCAAATACCCACAATATCAAATTTCTTGTCATTGATCTTTATTTTGTCCCCTACTTTATATGGCTTTGAGAATATTTGATCTGGTACACCATAGTTATACCCTAATGATACTTTTCCAGAATCACCACTGCGTAGGTTTCTTCCCTTTGCGATATCTACTGTCATCATTTGCTCTACTATCCTTATTGAGTCGCTGTCAGGAAGCATACCAGCGATAAAGACATATTTCTTTTCTCTATTTTTTTCAACCTCACCTACTTTGATATACCATGCAGTTGCCGTCGCAACCCCCTTAGTCTTTTCAACAGCTTCAAGATCTTTAACCTCAAGTTTAAAAGTATCATCAAGCCCGGGAGCACCCATTCCTTTTGCCTGTACCATGAATATATCGATCCCTGCACTTTCAGCTATTTCATGGACATAAAAGTATAATCCTAACCCAAAACTCGCAAAAATAAAGATGGCTGTGATTCCAATAAAGATAGAAAGGATTGTAAGGAGGCTTCTTGTCTTCCTATTTATGAGGTTCTTCATGGAATATTTGATTACTTCAATCATATTATCCTCTCAATGCATCTACCGGATTTTCATGGGCAGCACGCATAGCAGGAATTATACCTGCAACAGAGCCAATTAAGAAGCTGCCAAGTAAAGCGAAAAAGATGACACTAAAATCTACTCCCACTGAAGCAGTAGACCCAATCCAATTATTGATGCCTAAAGTTCCGAAGTATGCAATAGCAGTACCAAATATCGTACCCACAAGACCGCCAATAAATCCCATTAAGCCAGCTTCAATAAAGAATTGGATGAAAATATTACTATTCCTTGCACCTATAGATTTCATTATTCCAATCTCTTTCCTTCTTTCTGTAACAGATGTAAGCATAGTATTCACAATTCCAACAGCACCGACAATAATAGATATACTTGCAATCATTATAACAAATAGCCTGACTCCATTCAATATGTTGCCAAGATTAGCTAGTGCCGCCTGAGGCGTTTCAACTGAGAAATCCTCTTCTCCGACCCTTACATCTCTCCTCTTCCTAAGCAATTTTTCGATATCCTCTTTTGCCTTTGGTATAAGATTCTGGTCTTTTACTTTAACTGCAATCACATCTACCTCATTTCCAGTATCGAAAAGGTCTATCAAACTATTTTCATTCATATGAACAATATTATCAAAGATAAAACTGCCTTTTTTTTCAGTTATACCAACAACTTCAAATTTCTCATCCTGAATCAAGACACTGTCTCCAGGCACGATCTCTTTATCAAGTCCAACATCCCCCCCATAGAAGCTATAGCCAAGCACAACCTTATTATTATCTCCATCCTTAAGAAGCCTTCCCACCTCAGCTTCAACCTCCATAATCTCATATCCAAGGCTCCTTTCTTTCCCGTCTGGTATACTCATAGCAAGCCCAAAAATAACCTTATCATTAAACTCAAGCTTTCCTTGAGTAAGGATTCGCGGTATGGCAAATTCAACGCTGCTAAGTCTTTCAATTGCATCAGCATCTTCAAGTGTAATTTTATTAACAACACCAGAACCAGGAGGGCCTGCCCCAGTAAATCCACCAGCCTGTACAGTAAGAACTTCAGTACTGCTGATCCCAAACTGAGAAGTTATAGCTGTCCTTAATCCCTCTCCTAGTCCATAAAGCCCGACAACAGCCATCACACCTATCATAATTCCGATAAGTGTAAGCCAGCTCCTAACTTTCTTATGGATAAGACTATTAAAGGCAAGGACAAAATAGTCAGTTATCATTTGTTAAACTGCTTTTGCTTCTTTTTCTTCTTTCTCCATCTCCAAACCAGTATTCCTGCAGCAACTATTACGATGACAATGATTATTCCAACACCGGAATTACTACCATTACTATTTCTTCTCTTAAGTTCCTCTGCAGTAGGAAGATTCAGGACAATACTTATCTCTTTGCCATATGACTTTCCGTTTGCGCTCTTATATTCAAGTTTGAGCGGCAATTTTACTTCTCCGCCGACACTATTACTCATCAACAATTCATATTCAGCACTCTCAAAATCATCAGAATCAACATTGCCGATATAAACCTCAGAATTTGATAGTATATCATAATCCTGAGTTTCTACTAATCTGAGGTTTACTAACTTTACATCACTAAACCCCTTGTTTACAAACTTTATATCTACAGTTCCTCTGGTACCAGCCTTTAATATTGTTGTCTCATCTAACGTAATAGATATATCTGGTTCAGCATCCACCATCAGGCCAACAATACCTTCTCTGGAAAAGCTTGTTCCAGTCTCATCAGAATAAGTCAATATATAAGGTATCTTATACATCTTAGATTCTGCATCAGCATCGACAAAAAGATCAAATTCAATTTCTTTAGATTCTAAAGGCCGAATGCTTCTTATAGTTTTCTCATTTCCGGACCCAACAGGTGTAAATGGCTGTTCAGTGACTGATAATCCTGTAGTTGTGGCAGTGGCAGTTCTTAATTCCAAATTAAGTTTGATATCTTTTAAAACACTTCCAGCCAGATTCTCAAGCTTGAATTTTACCTTTGCTTCGCTGCCCGGAGAAATCTTCTCAGGATTCATAGTGATTTCATTTATAGCTAAAACAGCATCCGCTTCACT
>JAGLMD010000009.1 GCA_023140175.1 Nanobdellota archaeon
AGGGATTCTATACTTTATATACAACAAGAAAATCGAAATATTTATATAGGTATTATTATATATAGTTATATAAGATGAAACAAACAGCTATTTTACACAGCCCGACACTTGAATCTATAATTATGGTAGAAAAAACTATTCAAAAATATAGCCAGGAATGCGGGAAGTATCAGTTATGGAAGAAGTTGCCTAAAAAAATGATGTATCAGACTTTTCATGTGATATTAGATTATTTAGAAGAATCCGGGAAAATCATGATAGATAAGGATGGCTGCATAATTTGGACTTATAATCCTAAAAGAATAAAGAAATTAATGTCTGAAGGCCTTGTTATAAGATGAAAGAGATTTCTGTCGCATTTATATCTGGGAAATTAAAAGATGGATCTGAGTCTCTGAAAGAAGGCAAGTTTGAAGATAAGCAATTATACAAATTTATAGACAGAGCTATTAATGATTTAAAGCAGAAGCCAACTTGCGGCACTAAAATACCTAAAAATTATGGCCTAAAGTCTATATTCAAAAATATGACATTACTAATTTATGGAAATATGACCTGCCTAATGCTTGGAGACTGATATATATGATAGAGAGTGATGAAATAAGAATAATAAATATAATTCTTGAATGGTTTGATCATAAAGGGTATGAAAAAAGATTTAATTACTAGATTTCCCGTAACAACTTTTTAAGGCTTAGAAAAAATCTCTGTTTATGTAGCTTCTTCACCAGAATCCAGCTTTATACTAAGAGCGAAATTAGCTTCGGCAAAAGCACAGTTATCTGATGAATCACATGCTTCGCAATTCCAGGTATAATCTTCATTATCTGACAATTCCTTGGTAAAGGAATAATCTACGTTATTTATGGCAGATGTATCTTCTTCATCTGCTTCTAAGCTGCCTGTCCAGTTTCCATAAAGAGTTACTTTAGCTATATCTGAATCATCAGCAACAGCGCAATTAAAAGTTATCTCAGTTACTGTAATAATAGATAAATCCTGCGGAGTGTTAAGCGTTACTGTTGGGGAGAGAGTATCTTCTTCATTGTCTTCTTCTCCTGATTCGCCTTCTCCTTCACCATTGTCTTCTTCTTCTCCGCCTTGTTCTCCTCCTGGACTGCCTTCTCCTTCCTCTCCTTCGCCTTCTTGTGCTTCTACTTCAATAACTCCAGGGAAGCAGAAAGTTTCTTCATTAACATCTACGCATACTGTTTCATAGATATTAGGCAGGATTTCTGTAATACTGTCAGAGACAGAGTCCTGGCCAGCTACATAGCCTTCATCAAGAGTATAATCCGGTAAGGTATCATTTTTTAGGTATACTGTATAGCTAACAAGTTCACAAGGAGCTATTGTGTAAGTTACATCATGATTATAATCAATTGCAGAGCCTTCATTATTTGTTACTCTTAGCTGTGCGGTAACTGCCAGACCCATGCATGCTCCTGGGCCGCCTTCTCCTTCGTCACCACCCCATTCATCAAGCGGCGATGGATGTTCTTCTATTACAGGTTCTCTTGCCTTAGTTGTTATTGGGCCAGCAGCCGGCTCAGATGCTTCCCAGTCTTGTTGGCAGGATTCATCTATTGCTTTGAAAGCCCATTCTTCAAGGATAAAGTTAAACATTTGCCATGTTAGTTTGTATGCTTCTGCCCTTAGGAGTTTTTCTTTTTCTGCGTTTTTGATTGATATTTCTGAGGGTGTTGTTGCTGTGTCTTTTTCTTGGTTTGCTTTGGTGTCTTCTTTGATTTGTTTTTTAACATCACTTAATAATTCGGCTGGATATGTCGCCCCCAAATCATCTGATTTAAAAATGCCGTATTCTGGATCGTAAGTATACATTATGTTATCAATTTCTATGTATATCTTTTCCGAATAAGATATTTTGTATTGATTATCTCCAACCTTTTCACTGTGTTTTGTAATAAGACCATATTGATCAAATTCAATACTAGATATTATATTTATGGGATCATGAAAATCTAACTCATTCATAATTAATCCTCCGTTATCATCAAATCCTATATGCCATATGCTCTCCTTTTCTAATTTTCGTACAATTCTTAATTTAATTTCGTCTTGTGCTTGTTTTTTTAGGAAAGAATCAATATTAATTCCCCCCTGATTTACTTCAACTTCTCTAATTAATTTTGAGTCGGAATAAATTGAGGAAGTAAACTCGCTATTACTTTCTTTCAAATCAACAACTACTAATTCACCGCCCCATGCATATGCTTTAATTTTATGATTAGTCAAGTCGGACTTTTGAATATTTAGAGTAGAGTCAACCCATAAAACTGATTTTGTTTCTAAAAATATATCCGGGTCAGCTTCTTGGTAAATAAGATCCATATGACTTAACTCATCACTAACATGTATATCTCGAAATTCAATTTTTTCTGTGAGAATATTCCCTTTTTTGTCTTTAATATTGTATTCATCAACCCCTGTGTTTGTTAGGATTAGATTAGGTGTAATTAGTTTATATATTTTATTTTGATTGCTAGTGTGAATATTATTTTCGCGGAAAAAGATTTCATTTCCTTCATAATAGAAAATATTGCCTTCTTTTTTTACCCCTTTAATTTTATATTTATTCTCTACCATTTGAGGTGTTGCATCTAATTCTATATCGCCAATTTTAGCTATTATCTTTTCTTGACTATCTTCAATTTTATTTTCAAATTGATATGGCTTTATCTTTCCATTTCCTAAATCAACTCCCATATCTGTAAATCTAATTGGTTTAAAGCTATCTAGAATTTTTTGAAATTCATTTGAATTGATTTCTATATTATTATCATAGTATGTTTTCTTAGACAATAATTTACCATCAGAAACTTCATAATATTTTACTTCGTTATACTCTTCACCATATCCAGAATACTCAGTAACTGTCTTACCTTCCCACTTCGGGTTTATTTCCTTTACTTCATCTGCACTTAATTTTTTTGTTTCATAACCCTTACTAATCTCATCCATTCTGCCGTCATGATTTGTATCCAGCATTGTGTACTTTACTCCGGCACTTTCACTGGCAATCCCTGACTCAATCCTTTCTTTTGCGTCAGCAAATCCAAGATCTTTACATACTGGCTCATCAAAGCTGTGAGTGAGCCATTTATAAGCCCCCATTAATGTTTGCAATCTGCCTGGAATCTGCATTAAGTCAAAAACAGCCATTATACATGATGAATATTTTGAGGAGAGGAGGGTTTTGATATTTTCCTCAAACATTTTAAAGATATAACCTGCTACTATGCTTGTAAAGACAGTTATCAAAGTTTTTTTCAATGAGCCTTCATAATACATGCAGAGAGCTTCATCCAGCTGCCTTTCGCAAGAGATTGTATTAATGCCATTTTTGCATGCCTCTTCTGTGCAGCAATTATAAACTTGGTAGATAGTTTTTAGTTTTCTAAGATTGAACAATATTGCAACAGGACACATGCAGCCGAATGCTGTGAAGATATTATCGAAAGCGCTTATATGAGCTTTATCAAGCCCACTTCCTTCTTCAATAGGCAAAAGATTAGCTAGATTGCCTAAAGGACACATGCCGCCAGATCCGCCCAGCTTAAGTAAGCCGCCTATCTTGTCCCATTCTCCTGGACTTGAACAGCATTCACAAGTGGCTATTGAGTAGATAGCATTAAGGGGAAATCCTATCTGTTTGATCTTATTTACTATAAAAGCACCATAGTTTGCCTGGCAAAGCCCTACATTGCCAAATACTGAAACACAACAGTTAGTGTCTGCTACAGGCCCTTGGTGACCTATAATCCTTCCTAATAATGCAAGACCAAAATCAACAGTATTGACTAATGTTGCCAAAAAGAAAAGGGTGCTGGATATTTTCTCTAAAAGCTGTCCTGGGCCGCTATCTGCAAACTCAGCAATAGCACTTACTTTTTCAGTTCTGCTAACACATTGATCTCCAGGAGGAGTAATGCTAGATGCCTTCTGATTTTTCTTATTTAACTCACTCTTGCTTATTGGCCTGCAGCTATTATCATTTACACAGTTATTGAGCCTGCCCGGCCAGCTATTTCCAAGTTTCTTTATATCAGTGGCGCATCTTTGGCAAAGATTATCATTGCATACATCTAAAGATTCATCGCATACTTCGTCATTGAAAGGATCTACTATAGGATCAGCTAATACAATAGGAATACTCATTGGCAGAGTAACTATTAGAAAAATCATCAGCATTGCTTTACAAATTATTGTTCTCATTCTAATCTTGGATGCAATAATCTTGACACTTCTTCTTTAGTTATATTGACTTCAATTTCCTGCATTAAGGTAGAGGGATCACAGTCATTATCTGCAAGGATTTTTGCACTAAGAGATCCGTCAGACTGTATAATATCCTGTATCTTCAGGAGATCTATATCCGTAGAGGTTGTTTCGACAGGCAGATAGAAGATTATTTTCTCATATGATCTGATTTCATCTTTGGTTATTTCTAAATTCATCCCTTCATAACTGCCAAAAACATATGAGCCAGTATAAGAGCCGCCATTAGGATTCATTGATACTGTTTGGTCTCCGACAGTAATCGGCAGGAAAGTGGCATCTCCCATAACTGAATATGCCAGCCTGTAACTGCCAGAAACTAAATATAGTGCCTCTTGTTCAGGATAGAAGAGAGATAATGTGGTCGGGCCGCTTCTGGAGGAAACAGTAATGCTCTTGTCATCGACATCAGAAACTGCTAAAGCCTGATCATCAATGCTTGCTTCTGCTCCTGTACACCTATCAGAACTAAAGCCCTGTGTCTGATAATAATTTTGAACGAATAAAGGCATATCAACTAGTTTGAAATCTGTTTGCAATTCTTTCATTGGCTCAAGGCCATATCTTAATGAAGCTACTAAATCACCAGTATAAGTTGTTAATGGTATGAAATTCCCTACATAACCTGCTTTCCTGGCATATAGTAATCCATTGATGCATAGCGGCATCCTTGTTTCTAAAATGCCTTCTTTATCTGTAACTCCGATAAAACATTCATTCTCAACAGTACCGCATTTGTAGAATACAGAAGCGCTGCTTAGAGGGGAGGAATCATGTTCGTCTGTTAGAGTGAATCTCATAGTCTGACTGAGCCTCATATCAGAATCGCAGAACATTGTCTCAACTGGAGGAGTTATATTTAATTTTTCGAGTATAGAGCTGTCAATATTGAGTTTCTCATCAGCATAAGCTGGCTTTCCTGTACAAGTACGCTCCTGATTGCCGCAGAGAAATACACCTATAGGGATTGCAAATTTGAAATTCTTATCTTTATCCAATGTTTTGGTTATTGGATCTATACCGAAAGCATCTTTTTCATTGATTTTGAGAAGTACAGGAAACTTAAGGGTATATTTGAAAGAGTAATGGATGCTGCATGCTGGATCTGGCAAAAGCCTTAGGTCATTCACCATATGAACATCCGGCTTAATAGTGCTGCCTTCCCTAGGCTGCACATCTACAAACATATCATTATCTTTATCATAAATGAAATCTATTTCTGTAGATTCATATCTTTCATCCAGGACATCATGAGTAAACCCATCATAAACTCCTTTTGCAATCTCATTTTCTGTTTCAGGAGCCTTATCACCATATCCTTCTACTGCTATATACCTGAAATTTTCAGCAAAATTATCTTTTAATAGTTCTTTTACTTCTTCAAGCTGCCAGGTCTTGGTATCGCAGCCAAAATTAAAATCTATAAAAGATAGGGGAGGCAGGCCTTCAGATTCTTGGCGATCTTTTTGTATGAATTTCCTGAATTTTAGTGTATCTTTAATAATTCCTTCATTGCTTAAGTCCCCTGATTCAGGCCCAAAATAACCATATAAAGACAGAAGATATTTTATATCTCCTTCCAAAAATGTGCCGATGTATTCATTTAATACAATCTCCGAAGAAATATCAATCATTTTTTTAATATTGACAGGGACTCTCATAATAAAGGAATCTTCTTCAAACTTTATATCCTGCCTCTCAAATGTAATAGGATAAACAATCTTAATCAAGATTTCATCAGAGAATTCAACATCAACATCAAGATTGCCTGCTTCAACATCATAATTCTGATTTTTAAAAACATTGAAATCATCTACGCAAAGTTCGACACTTTCCTTTATATAATCTGCCAATTGGTTTTCTACATAAGCTTGAGTAGGAATATAAAGCTGGTTATTTGAATCAAGCCAATAAGCTACATTGTTGCCCTGGCCATTTGGATCAATAACAACTTTCTTTATTCCATTTCTTGTAACAATCTGCTCATCATTCTCATCTTTCCTAAGAATAGTTGGAGTATCAGAAGGAATATCAATATAGCCTCCTTGCAATCTTATTATCTCAATGCCGTTAAAAGCTGCTTCTCTTATGCACGCATCCATAAAATTCCTTAATTCTTCCTGGCCTGCATACTGTACTTTGCCTGGGATTTCAGTTTTAATTTCTGACTCTATCCTTTCGGTTCTGAGAATTAAGAGAATTATAATTGCGAGCAGCATAACTATACCTAATATAATATATATACTCACTTGCGCTTTACGGTTCATTTTGATATTATTTTGGCTAATAAGGCAATACTGATGAATATTATATATAAATGTTTCTATTTTCTATACTAATATACTAAAAGATATACTGAAAATAATAAAGAACTTACAAAATATTTATATACTTTCAATCCAAATTTCAATAAAAAGAGGAGAAAATGCCTGACCTAGTTTCTTACATCAAAGAGCTTCAGAAAAAAGGATACGGCCTTAAATCAATAAAAGATAACTTATTGAAATATGGGTATCCTGAGAATGAAGTAGATAAGGCTATCTATAATCTAAACCAGCCTGAGATAAAACATACGATCCACCTTACAAAAACAAGCTTAATAGCTATTGTGGTTGTTGTCATAGGATTGATTATAACAAGTTTTATCATATTCAGTCCTGGTGAAAAAAAGGAAGAGCTTCTTGATGTTAATATTGACAGTATTGATGATTCTGTGAATGCAGGAGAGTTCTTATCTGCTTCTATCGAGCTTTCTAATATGGGTGCAAAGAGCAGATATGATGTCTATATAAAATATGATGTCTTTGATGAAAAAACAAAAAATAGGATAACTTTCAAGTCAGAGACAGTTGCTTTAGAGACAACAAAAAGCCATAATGTGAGAATAAAGATCCCGGAGAATGCAGGAGCAGGAAATTATAGATTTCATGTTACAGTAAGATATTCCGGCCAGACAGCAGAATCATCTGCTATGTTCAGGATAGATGGAGAAGAGCAAAAGGAAAGCTGCTATGATAGTATAAAGAACCAGGATGAGGAAGAGGTTGATTGCGGTGGAATCTGCAAGCCTTGCAAGGATTGTCCTGAAAGCTGTGATGACAATGATGCTTCAACAAGGGATTATTGCGATGCATCAACTGATTTTGAATGCGAGCATGAAGGGATAGCAAGGTGTGGAGACAATGTATGCTCTTCAAATGAGGATGAAAATAGCTGCCCTCAAGATTGTGAAGAAGAGATTCCTGTGATAAATATATGGGATAAATTAGAAAGAATAAAAAAATTAGCAGAATCAAATCCGACACAGGCAAAATATGAATGCCAGATGATAAGCGATTCATATAGAGATAAATGCTATAAGGATATTGGAGAAATCATCAATGAACCTGCTATATGCGATAAGATAATAAATGAGATGCAAAGTGATAGGTGCTTTTCCAGTGCTGCCGAAGCATTGAAAAAACATGCATTATGCGAGAATATTGTAAAGGAATCAAGAAAAGACAGTTGTTATATTAATTTTGCAATTGATGGAGATTATTCTGTTTGTGATAAAATAATAAATCCATATCTGCAGAAAAGCTGCAATGCTCTGAAGCAGACAGCGCAGTAAATTATATCTTAATCTTATACACTGATCCTGCATATCTTGTTATGTAAAGATATTGGCCATCTGGGCTGAATGCTATGTCTGATGTTCCAAGGCCGCCTGGTAAATCGCCTGTAATCTCCTGCCAAGTGCTGCCTTTATCATTGCTTAAGAATATTTTCTGCGGCATCTCTCCTGCCCATTGGGCTGTCCCTACAGCAATCCTATTTGGATTAGCTGGATCTATGGCTATGCCGTCTGCCGCACCAGAACTTGAAAATGTTTTTAATAATTCCCAAGTTTGGCCATGGTCTGTTGACCTATAGATTGCAGCTCCGCTTTTATCTCCTGCTGCAAATATTGTGCCGTCTGAGGCTATTGCCAGATCAAATACCCAGCTCATTGAAGTGAATACCATCTGCCATGTCTTTCCCTGATCCGGAGACATATGCACCCCGCCATTCCAACCGCATGCCGGCCAGAATATCCTGTTTGAGTCTGTAGGATCGACAGACAAGCCATTATAAATCCTGAGTGACTTTGGCTGGCCTGATGATTTTAACCATGTTTTGCCACCATTTGTGGATATGTAAAGCCCCCCCCTGGTGTCGCCGTCCAATCCCAAGTAAATCCTGTCTGGATTATTTGGGTCTATGTCCATAGCTCTGGGATAGCCTTCATGCCACATTGTGTTTCCATATGGCCTTCTGTCAGGCAAGCCATCCCTGACAAGAGTAAAAGTGTTTCCGCCGTCTGTGCTTAACACTATCTGATTAACATATTCGTTCCAGGGAGAAGATGTGGCAATAATATTCTGGCCATCAACTTCTACCTGCCATACATGGCCTGCTGTGCTGCTTGAATATGATTTTGGGAAAAGGGCTTCATAGCTTTTTCCGCCGTCTGTGCTTCTTAGCAAGCCATTATCCATTGAAGCTACATAAATATCTCCATTAGAAGCTATATCGATATCAGTACCGACTGTATTTGGAGCACCTTTGATTTTTTCATTCCAGATTATGCCGCCATCATCGCTTCTCCATACACCCCAGTAATCTGTCCTGAATACCACATTATCATTGAAGGGGTTTATCTTAAGGCAATTAGTCTTGCTGTTGGTACTGATCCATGTTCTAGAGGGATCGTTAATATAATCCGGATTCATTTTCTGCTTTATATTTTGCCAAGACTGGCCTTTGTCATCTGAAACAACAACATCTGAGTTCCAGCCATCCAGCCAAACTACATGTATCCTTCCTGTACTGTCTTGTGCTACCCTATACACTTTTCCCCTTGACATAGAAGCAGATTTAGACCATGAAGAGCCATCGTTCTCAGAGATCCATAAGCTTGTATCCCCTGCTGCATAGATTGTGTTTGAGTATTTCTTAGATAAAAAGAAGTCTGTTATGCTTTGAGTTTCTGTGATCATTCTTGTCCAGGAGCTTGTGCTAAATGAATATTTGAGCATCCCTTTGCTAGATGATGCATAGAGTTTACTAGCATCCGGGCTGTAAGCAAGAGCAGTGACTGCTCCTGAAAAAAGTGTGCCTGAAGCATCTAAGTCCTGCCAAGACTGGCCATGATTATCTGAACAGAATACTTTAGCGTTTAATGTACCTATACATACTTTTGCAGGATTAGTTGGATGGACAACAATACTCTTATGATTTTTTGGCCTTTCGAATGTAATTTGGCCGCTCAAGGTATTTGCTTGAGTCCAAAAAGAACCTAAATTTGTAGAATAATAAATTCCTTTTTTTGTTGCTGCATATAAAACATTTGAGTTGGATGGGGCCACAGTAATTACAGAACCTATCCCATTTCCCAGATTATTATTAATGAAATACCAATTATCTCCTAGATCATCGCTTCTCCATACTCCTGTGACATCTGATATCATATATATCCTATTTGGTATATTGGGATCAAATTCTACAGTGGGGTAACAGCCGCCGCCTGTCCATCCTGCAAACTGCCAATTTCCTGTTTGGGGTGATTCTGGTGTTTGTTCAATCTTACAAATAGAAGAACAGCCATCATCATCAGCATTATTTCCATCATCGCATTCTTCTCCTGTGTCTAAATTGCCGTCTCCGCAATATGGTTCTGGTTCTGTTAAAGGATCATTATAGATTATTACCTTATCAACATGAAGATTCCTGTCTTCTGGAGCAGCATAATAATCATTTGTAAAAGCAATTGCAACATCATGCTGGCCTGCTGTTATTGGTGAGTTTATTATGAATGATGCCCAGGTATCTGAGTTTACTGTCTTGCTGGCCACTTTAATTCCATCTATCCTTAATTCCATCTCCGGCCAGACAGAACCTGCGTAACTTCCACTTGCTATTATTTCAAATCCATAATTTTTAGATTCTGGTAAAATTACACAATCTTCTATATAACCATTACTCCAAAGAAGCCAACCGTCGGTCATTGTTCCACCTGTTGTCTTTGTTGCCATGTTTTCTGCTTCTAAGATTATAGAATTATCGTCGATAGTTAGTTCTGAACATGTCTGTGCCTGTTCTTTCATAGATTCATAAGCGCCTATGTCTAGAGCACCTTGTGGAATTGCTATGCCGTCAAAGTCCTGAGTAAGACCGAGACCTGTTCCTGCGTCTATACAAGGAGATGTTGATTGTAGATGGAAGTCATAGCTTTGCGGGTTGATGAATAAAGGATCTTGGTATATACCATTAGTATCATGTCCTGCTGCTTGCCATGAAGCCCAATCTGTCTGAATATTTTCTGGAAAGAAGTCTTTATCCCTGCCCCAGCAATTATAATCTGAAACAAATGTTGAACCGCTTCGGGAGTAGAGGTTAGCAGCGTTTCTCATAGAATCGATGATGTTATTTTTGATTATTATATTTCTAACTTGGTTTGTAATGCCTAATGCTATGCCTCCACTATGGTTATAGATAATATTATTAAAAATTTCTATGTTATCTGCATCAGCATCTATATGAATGCCATAGTGGCCTCCACCATAAATCAAATTAGAATAAATCTTCAAACCACTAATCTCTGGGCCTCCGCCAACCCAGATACCTTCAGCTCCCGGATTCTCTAACCTATTTTTGTAGACTTTAACATTTTTTGAATAACCGCCTACAAGAATCTCAGCAGATACTTTAGTTGGGCCAAAGCCATCATCATGCCCATAATTGTCATATATTTCTCCACCATTTGCACAATCAACCCTGACTCCTTCTTGTTTATTATGATGGAATTCATTGCTATAAATCATTGGTGCGATAAGAGTGCCTGAACCAGATAAGAAAACCCCATAGCCCTCATCACCTATGCCATTATATGCCACTTCATTGTTATATATTTCTATGCCGCTAATTGTTGCTAGTGAATTTGCCGTTTGTATCCTGAATCCATGATGGCGGCTGTAAGAGATCTTATTGTTGCGTAATATAAATCCAGCTCTTGCATTTCCGCTGTTGTCCCATTCATTTATATTTCCTGCCCATTGGCTGTTTGCATGCCTGACATCTAAGTTTTCCATGGTGATATAGTTCTGCTTATTCAATTCAATACAACTGCTTCTTTTTCCTGCTTCTATTCCTGGATTTGTATAAGATGTATCTGGATCAGAAGTAGAATATACATAGAGTATGTTGCCTGTCCAATACCATTCATTTATATTATTTAGATAACTGGTAGAGCTTTCTTTTATTCCTTTTACCCCATTGAAGAATACATGAGATGGTTCTGTTGAAACTGCTGCCTGCCAAACATTGGAGCTGCCTGTCCATCCTTTAACTAGATCAGCTGCGCTTATGATTGGCCTTTCTCCACTGCCATAAGCTCCAAGTGTTATATGATTTCCAGCTTGTCCGGAAGAAGATATCTTTAATTGTTCTCTCCAAGTCTGTCCTCTTTTGAAAAGTATTGAATTGCCTGGAGAGAAAGTCATTGAATTGACTTTTGCTATTGTCTTCCAGGGGGTATTTTCAGAAAATCCATTGTTAGCGTCACTTCCTAAAGTAGAATCCACATAATAAGTGCCTAAATTAGGTGTAGTTTCTATCATACAAGTGACAGAACAGCCATCGCCATCTGCATTATTGCCATCGTCGCATTCTTCACCAGTGTCTAAATTACCATCTCCGCAGTATGGTTCGATTTCACATATAGAAGAACAGCCATCGCCATTAACATTATTTCCATCGTCGCATTCTTCACCAGTGTCTAAATTACCATCTCCGCAGTATGGTTCGGGTTCTGGAGTTGGCTCTTCTAAAGGCTTTATTATTATCTTATCAACATAAAGGTTTCTATCATCTGGTGCTGCATAATAATCATTTGTGAAAGCTACTGCGACATCATGCTGGCCGGCTGTTATTTGTTTAATTGTGATATAAGAAGACCAGCTAGTTGAATCAACAGTTTTAGAATCTACTTTGACTCCATCTATCCTTATCTCCATATTCGGCCAAGCATCGCCTGCATATGAACCTCTTGCTACAACTTCAATGTTATATGCTACTATTTCTGAAAAATCAACAGTATCTTGTATATATCCATTAGACCAGATAATCCAACCATCTGTTGTTGCTCCGCCAGTTGTCTTTATTGGCATGTCTTCTGCTTCTAGTGTGATAATATCTTCTTGTGGAGCTAGTTCTATCTTACATGTTGAGGAGCAGCCATCATTGTCTGCATTATTTCCATCATCGCAATCTTCACCAGTATCGAGATTTCCATCTCCGCAGTAGGGTTCGATTTCACAGATAGAAGAGCAGCCATCGCCATTTACGTTGTTTCCATCGTCGCATTCTTCTCCAGCGTCTAAATTACCATCGCCGCAGTAGGGTTCGATTTCACAGATAGAAGAGCAGCCATCGCCATTTACGTTGTTTCCATCGTCGCATTCTTCTCCAGCGTCTAAATTACCATCGCCGCAATATGGCTCGGGTTCTGGTTCGGGAGCTAACCCTATAAAGTGATTTTTTATCTCTTCTGCTGTTAGTGCCCTATTCCAGATTTTTACTTCGTCTGCAATGCCGTCAAGATTTTCATAATTACAGGTGTTAGCCCTGCAGCTAATGCCTAATCCATAACTATTAGTTATATCACCTGAAATAGTTAAGGGTGTAATATCTGCCAGCTGTCCGTCCAGATAGATAGATAATTCATTTGTATCAAAGGTTGCAGTTACATAATACCATTTATTCCAATCTACTTTTTGAGTGTAAACACTATTAGTGCTTCCTGCGCTGTTTTTTAAAGTCAAGTAAAACTTTGGATCCCAATTCCAGCGTAATGCATAGCCCCTCCAATTGCCGCCTTCCCATAACATGTGGTGGATAATAGAAGAGGATTCACTATTATATGAACTAGGATAGACCCAAGCAGCTAAAGTAAATGGATCAGAAAGACTGAAATCAAAGTCAGCATTATAGCTTGCCCTTACTCCATCACCAATACCATCAAATTTCAGGGCTTTACCAACCTTACCATCTACCCAGGTTGAGCCATATATTAATCCATTATTATTATCAGCAGAATCTTCTGCTATAGTACCTGAGCCTTCATCAAATTTATAATGGGCTATAAGGTTTTCAGAAGGTGTTATTTGTTCTGTCATACAAATAGCTGAACAGCCATCACCATTAGCATTATTTCCATCGTCGCAATCTTCTCCTGCGTCTAAATTGCCGTCTCCGCAATATGGTTCAGGTTCTGGTTCAGGAATTGGTTCTTCATCTAAAGGTTTTATTATTATCTTGTCAACATAAAGGTTTCTATCATCTGGTGCTGCATAATAATCATTTGTAAATGCTATTGCGACATCATGCTGGCCGGCTGTTATTTGTTTAATTGTGATATAAGAAGACCAGCCAGTTGAATCTACTGTCTTAGAATCTACTTTAACTCCATCTATTCTTATTTCCATATTAGGCCATGCATTTCCTGCGTATGAGCCTTTTGCTATAACTTCAAGACTATAAGTTCTTGTTTCTGAAAAATCAACAGTATCTTGTATATATCCATTAGACCATATACACCAAGAATCATAAGGAGCCCAATTGCCGCCTGCTGTCTTTGTTGGCATGTCTTCTGCTTCTAGTGTGATAATATCTTCTTGTGGGGCTAATTCTATCTTACACGTTGAGGAGCAGCCATCACCATTAGCATTATTTCCATCGTCGCAATCTTCTCCTGCGTCTAAATTGCCGTCTCCGCAGTAGGGTTCGATTTGACATATAGAAGAACAGCCATCATTGTTTGCATTATTTCCATCGTCGCAATCTT
>JAGLMD010000090.1 GCA_023140175.1 Nanobdellota archaeon
TCAACAAAATTTATTACAGTCTCAAAAAAATTATTATTCTTATTCATAATCTTGGTTTTTATTGCTGCTTGTAATCCAAAAATAGACTCTACTCAACCAATAAACACCAGTCAATCAATATTTTCTTTTAATTGTGATAACATTTCTGATCAGAATGTTAGAAATATTTGTTTTACTGATTTAGCATTAAAAAAACTAGATATATCTGTTTGTGATAATATTGTAAGAAATTCGATTTATCAGGCAGATTGTTATAATAATGTTATAACCATACTAAAAGATAAAGAGATTTGTAAGAATATTAGTAATATTAATCGTAAAGACTGGTGTTTTATAGGGCTTGCAATTGCAAAAGAAGATTTGTCAATATGTAATGAAATATCTGATATAGTCTCTAAGAAGAGGTGCATAAGGGGCGTAGTAACAAAAACAAAAAATGTTTCAGTATGTGAAGATTTTCAGGGATCACTTAGGGATAGCTGCTATACAGCAGTGGCAGGTTCTAAAAATGACTCTTCATTTTGTAATAATATAATTTATGAGTCCAACAAGGATTCTTGTATGAAACATGTTGCTATTGAAAGTGAAGACGTTGAATCATGCAAATCATTGAAAGATTCATATAGTAAAACTAGCTGTATATGGGAAATTGCTGATAGAAAGGATGAACCAAATTTATGTGAATCTATTGTTGATGATAATATTACAAAATACTATTGTATCTTAGATATCGTACAAGATACAAAAAATATTGATGACTGTAATTTGATAAAAGATTCAGATAGATTTAAAGAACTTTGTTTTGGGAATGTCGCTGTTCGCACTCCCGACTTGTCTATCTGTGATGAGATAAAGACGGAAGTAACTAAAGATAATTGTGTTGAAACTGTAAACAGATATATTGATTATTACTCAATGTGCGACCTTATTCAAGATGAATATTACAAGGATAAATGTAAAAAAGGTTATCCAGCTAATTCTGAATAAAATCCCTCTAAAAATTTTAGCGGAAAACTCTATAATTCGCCTAGTCATGGCACTTTACAGGCACTTATTGATACATGATTATTTGCGTCAATAGTCATAAAGACTGCTATATCTTCGGCAATTATGGATTTAATTATATACGCCCACGCCGGGAATCGAACCCGGGTCTGCTGGACCGCAACCAACTATTCTAATCCACTATACTACGCGGGCATAAACTTTGTAGATTTAATTGCCTATTTATACTTATTGAAATTCTTGAATTAGATATTTTGTCACTTATAAGTGGCTACAAAAGCGGAAGGTTTATATAGTAGATGTATTAACATATATGCTCAGGGGGAGTAAAATATAAATAGGTGAACAACTATGTATATAACAAAGGAAGCAATATTAAGGAAAATTGATAAAGAGATAAATAGAGATTTCCCTATATTTAGTGAGGAGATGGTTCTGGAATGATCTTAGATCATGAATCAATAGGGATAGATACCAGAGAGAAAGATAGGGAGAAAGCCCCTATTAAAGGAGATAATAGAATTGAAAATCTTGAGAGAGTAGTAAATAAGACTATCCTTATTGTTGATGATGAACCAGATATTATTAGTTCATGTTCTGAGGCTTTTAAATCTGAAAATAAATCTGAAGATTATAAAGTAAATTATAAAGTAATTAGTACTTCAAATGCTGATGAAGCACTTGAGAAATTTCGTAAGGGTGGTATAGATTTAATCCTATCTGATTATAATATGCCAGATAAGAATGGTTTAGAATTACTACAAGAGGTAAGAGAGATAAGCAATAAAGAGAATAAACCATATACTGGTTTTGTATTGATGACTGGGCATAGTAGCAATGAAATAGCTGTAGGAACCATAAGAGGTAAAGGAGATAATTACCTAAGCAAGCCATTTAAGATTAAGGAATTAATAGAACAAGTAAAAAATACACTCCAAAGAGTAGAAGAAGAAAGGAAAAAAGAAGAGGAGATTTGCAAGCTTCGTGAAATGGCCACTCTTGATGCAGGAACTGGGTTGCTTAATCGTGGGCAATATAAATTATCCTTACAAAAAGCTATTGAGCATGCAGAAGAAAATAATGGTTATGTTGGAATCATAGCTGTTGATCTCCAGAATTTTAAGCCTGTAAATGACATGATGGGACATCATGTTGGTGATAAAATGATCAAACAAACAGCTGATTTCCTGAATGGAACAAGCAAGGCAGATAGAAATGAAACTGCTTATTCTTTTTTAAAGAGAAGTGCAAGATCTGGAGAAGTAGTATGGTTAAGAACTGGCGGAGATGAGTATTTAGGCATATTTATGGGAGGAAAGGATAAAGGAGATGCTTTGAAAGGATATGCTAAGAGATTGTATGAAGAAGCGAATAAATTTGCCACAGAGCAAAATAAGAATATAGGTGAAAATATTGATTTTGCATTGAATATAGGGGTAGATTATGGTAAAGATAATTTTCATAAACTAGCAATGCATGCAGAAGATGTTGTTTACCTGCAAAAAGCATTAAGTAAAGCAAGGAATGGCTCTAAAGAAAAGGAATCAGAAGTGCTTTCAAAACTTGAATTTCCTGCCGGACTTAATAATCCCTCTGATTTGCCATTAGATTCATTATTTTATAATCCAGAGAATGTAATGCAATATAAATTAGCAAGAGAACTAAATCTTGGAAGATAATATAAAATTCTTAATTAATTTTGTTTTATAATCAGCAAAAGTATGCCAAAATGTTATTATTTCTTTATCTTTGAATTCCAATACTTTATGTGCATAGATATAATTTCCCAGATATTCTTTGAAAGAGCGCTGCTTTTTTGTTGCTAATACAAGTTCTGTCTTAGATATATAGCCCGGGTCAATATTAACTGTTCTTTTTTTGTTTTTGCTTAATTTCTGTTCAATCTCTGCTGTTTTTTCCCTGATTTCAATTAAATCGTTCTTTTCTATTGTTTTTTCAAAGACTAAAATAATTTTTTTAAGATTCTTTCCGAATTCTTTTTCATAATAATTTGTAAAGTTGAAGTCATATTCTGGGCTTTTGGCTTTTATTTTTCCGAACTCTTTTTCAAGGATAGAGATAGAGTTATTAAGAAGTTTCTGGTTTGGATACATGATTGCAAATAATAAACTTTTCATATCAGCATTTCTTCTATTGTTTCTTTGATGAATTCTTCAGCTTCTTTTTTGTTTAATATGATATCAGAGTAGTTTTTAATGATATTCTTAATCCTTAAAAGGGATTTTTCTTCAATTTCTTCTCTTTCTGATTCTGTCCATGAGTAAAGTTGTGCTTTTTCAAAAGCATCTGCACTATAATCAACTATTTCACCACTTATAGCGGAAGACACAAATATTTATATAATTTGTTTGTGTCTTCCTGACATAGTAGCTGACTATATATTGTTTAAAATTTACGTCAGCTACTATGAATGTTTCTTGGATTCTGGCTTATTTGTATGCTTTAGCAGAATCTTATGCAGTACAATATTCCCTATGCATCTAGCTAAAGATTTTATAACACTATTTTTTCCCATTTTGAATTATTTAATTCTTTGATTGTTTTATTTAATAGGCTCTCTAAATATATTAAAGCAATTTTTTTGTCAATTTGATATGCTTTGTTATTTTTAATACGATTCACTAAATTCCCGCCCAACTCATGATCTAAAGTCTTTAGCAAGATAGAATTATCAATAATCCTATTGACAGCTAATTTGATAAGCCAGAGATTTCTTATTGCAAGATATATCTCATTTATGGGTGTGTCCTTAGTAATTATACTATAATCAAGTTTCATCCTTAAAGATAGTTTAGGTATTTCTATTTTTTTAGGTAAGTTTAGAATGCCATAAATGGTCTTGCTGTCTTTTAATTGATAGATTAAATCTAAGCTGGAGGAATATGAATTATAAATTGTTTCGAGATCATAAATCTGCAAATCCAATTTTAATCCTAGTTTCTTAGCTTTTTCCTTAATTTCTATTATATTTTTATATTTTTCTCCAAGTATTTTCCAAAATTTTTTCTTTACAACAACTAAAATATCTATATCGTTATAATTCTTATAGTTATTATAGACTATAGAGCCATATAATGTTATAGAAACCACATCTTTTAGATTTGATAAGATAATTTTCTCTATTTTCTTATCAATTGACGATTGCTTCTGGTTATATTCCAGCTTCTGAAGCAGTAACTTACTGTCAAGCAAGCTTATTTCCCTTAATTTTGGCCTTACATATCTGCTTAGATAATTACTGTCCTGTTGATTAAGCTTTTTGTTTTTTAGTTTTTTATCTATTACTTCCAATTCCTTTCTTGTGAGAATAATGCTTTTTTGAATCATATAATAGTTATAAGTATTAAGGTCTATATAAATATTTCTATTTTTTAATAATCATGGAGGCTTATCTGGCCTTTTCTTTTGTTTTCCTTTACTTTCAGCTTTTCAAAATCCTGGCCCACTTGTTTTTTTATATCTATGGCTATGTTTTTTCCAAGAATCTGTGAGAGCTTCATCAAGTCTGTTTCTTTTACATCTCTGACATCTTTTATCTTGTTTCTGTAGAGTTTTCTGGCTCTTACCCTTCCAATATTCCTGAATTTAAGCAAAGTTATGAGCTCTTCTTTTACGCCATTTTTTACTCTTATCCTAAGTTTCTTTAATTCTGGCATGAGTGCTTTAAACTGGAGTATTCTTGTGATCTCTTCCATGCAGTAAATAAGCCAGTCTGCAATATCAAGCTTTGCTCTTATTTCGCCAGGCCTTATATTATATTCCCCAAGGAGATATTCTTCATCTTTTTCTTCGATCCAGTCATGTATAAATAGGGCTGTTTTTACAGCATTCTCAAAGAGTTCATAGTCTATATCATAGATAGATGGCTCTTTCATTATGAGGTCATCCCCATATTTAAGCAATGCGTCTTGTATCTTATCCTGATCCTTGACCCTGGATCTTAATTGCGGCCTCATCTCTAATGTTGAGGAGATTACATGCAGGAAAGAAAATGAAGGGACTTTCTTGTTTGATGATTTCTGCAGGATTTCAACAAAAAAATGAGCTGTGTAAGGATCTATGTATAGTTCTGCTATTCTCTTGCCAAGTATGGTTGCTTTATACTTATTGTCTTCTGATATGAGGTCTGAGGCTGATTTGAAATCAGAGAAATCTTCCTTAGTTTCTGAGCCCATGATAAATTCCCATTCTTCAAGCATGTCAAGCATTTTCTCTATTATAGACTGGAGCTTTTTTGTATCTGCAAACTGATATGCCCAGAATGTCTTTGAGAAGAATTCAAATATTGAGTTTTTTGTCGTGACAAAGTTTGTTGCTATTAATGATAGGACATAAGTCCTAAGAACTGGTTCTACAGCAAGCTTTGAGAAGATTGGTTCTGCCTCACCGTTGATATAACGCTCTGTCAACTCTTTTTTTTGAGATTCTGAAGAAGAAACTATAATCGCTTCTCCTTTGTTATCAAACTTTGGCCTGCCAGCTCTTCCGGACATCTGCTTGTATTCCAGGACTGGAATATATTGCAAGCCCCGATGACCATATCTTCTCAGATCTTTCAGGATGACCCTAAATGCGGGTAAATCAACACCTGCAGCTAATGTTGGAGTAGCAGCTATAATCTTTATTGTTTTTTTTCTAAAATTATCTTCGATTAATTCCCTTTGTTTTGATGTAAGGCCTGCATGATGGAAGGCTATTCCTTTCTTAAGGCAAAAAGCTAATCTCTTGCATTGTTTTGTTGGCTTTGTCAAGGAATGAAGTGCCTGTTCTGAGAGTTCATTGTTAGTTGGGTTTGTTTCTTTAATTTTCTTGGCAATCTCTTCTGCTGTTTTTTCTGCAGAATTCTTTGTGTTGGCGAAGATTATTGCCTGTTTTCCTTTAGCTATCGTATCAAATGCTATATTTAATGTTGAATCTGAATAAATCTCTTTTATCTTAAGCATAGAACGATTGGAAAAAGAAGAAATTTATAAGTTTACTGTTTGAGATAAAAAAGCTTAACCTCGGGCCTTTTTTTCAGAATAACTGTCCATTCTCTTTTCACAGATTCTTTTCCATCTGAGACAGTAACTGAGACTTTCTTTTTGCCAGGAGTATTATACTTCAGGACAAGGGTATTGCCTGTTTTCAGTGACTTGAAAGGAGATGTCTGCCAGGTGTAAGAAAGATCATCATTATCAGGGTCAAAAACATCAACTGAGAACATAATTTCATCGCCTATATAGAATTCCTGGTTGTCTATCTGAGCAGAGCTTGTCAGGATTAAAGGCCTGTTTACATTATTTATAACTATAGTTGTGCTCTTTGTTGCGTTAAGGCTGTTGTCTTCTACCATGAATGTTAACTCAAGAATCTTAGATTTATCTCTTATTACAGTATCATATCCTGGAGTCCAGATAAACCTGTTTGATTTGAAATAAGAGCCTTTTGGCATGGGATAAACAGAATAAGTCAATTCGTCTTCATCCGGGCATTTAGCATCTAAGATTATTTCAACTAATTGATTTTCATCTGTTGTTATAGGGGAGATATCATTAAGTGTGGGCGGCTGATTGACTGGCAGGATATTTACTTTTGCATATTTTTCATCCTTAAGAAAACCGTCTGATACTGTGACTTTAACCTGGTGTGTGCCAACTTGATCATCATTTGTCTTATAGTTATTTTTATTTATAATGCCCTTAAATGAAAAAGTCAGGGAATCATTATCTGTATCATAAGCTAGAACCTCAAAATTTACAATATCGCCTGCATTTATTGTAATATCTGGGACATCTACTATTACTGGCTTTCTGTTATTATTGAATACCCTGACTTTAATCTGCTGTGTTGTTGTCAGGTTATTTGATGAAGCATCGACATACATTATAAATTGCTTGTTCATGATATGATAGTTTCTTGCTATGTCATCAAGAATTGTTTCTTTTGTGACAGTATCAAAACTGGGTTTCCATTTTATAGTATTAGACCTGAAATATGCTCCTTCTGGCAGGCCATATACTGTTACATCTACTTCATCTCCATCTAGGTCAGTATAATTCAATGGAATCTCTAATTGCTGGCCCTCTGAGATCCAATAACTGGATATATCCAATAATTCCGGCGGCCTGTCAACATTTTCGACAAGGATTTTTATTTTTATCTCTGCAGAAAAATCAATATCATCCCATATCTTAATAATGGCTGTATAAAGGCCTGCATCATCATATGTTGTCTGCCATTTGGCGTCATTTCCTAATGGCTCTGAAATATTATAGGATAAAGAATAGGATTCAAAATCAGGAAGAGTAAGTTCTAAGAGATCTGTTTCTTTTACAGTTATACTTAGAAAATCCCCTAATAAAAGAGAC
Organism: Nanobdellota archaeon; assembly: GCA_023140175.1. Lineage (GTDB taxonomy): Archaea > Nanobdellota > Nanobdellia > Woesearchaeales > WJIZ01 > WJIZ01. The sequence goes on from JAGLMD010000090.1 coordinate 7,377, forward strand.
CTGTCAAAGTCCCCTACTTCTATTGTCCATTTAGTTGAAACATCATTGACACTATCCGAGACGACCGCTTCCAGGGTGTGGGTACCTTCGCTATAGAAATCAGATATATAGACATAATATGTCCCTTCTGATACTGGCTCTTCATCTAAAAGCCATGTTATATTCAATTTATCTTCATTGATATCAGAGGCTGCTACATTAAAGAAGATGCTATCTCCTTCTCCTATGTACAATTCTTCCTGCTTTGGCGCAATGACTTCTATTTCAGGAAACTCTTCTTTCTTATATATGACTAAAGTAACATTCTCTGTTGTCAATAGCCTTCCATCTGATACAGTCACTTTTGTGTTATATATTCCTGCATCTCCATAGTCTGTCTGCCATGTGCCTTTTTTTGAGAGCGGCTTATTGAAGAAATAGGTTAAAGTATCGTTATCCTGGTCATAGGCTTGAGGCCTTAGATTGACATAATCGGTTTCCTGGTATTCAAAAATAGCTGCAGAGCTAAATATAATAGACATTAGAAGAAATAAAAAAAATGTCAATGCGCATTTCTTCATGGAATTTACCCCCCTCAATTTAAAAAAATAAAAAGAAATTTATTCTACCTGTATGATATTATCGATTACAGGCGGCCTGTTTACATTTATCACAGTTACCTTAACTTCCTGAGTGTCTTCCAGCTCGCCATCGGATGCTGTTACTATGATCCTATAGACTCCGCTGTCATCATATGTTGTCTCCCAAATGCCACCATCTCCAATCGGCTCTGAGATAGTGTATGTTATTTCATCTTCATCTGGATCAGATGCTTCTGGAGCTAATGTTACTATCTCGTTTTCCTTGATTGTTATGTCAGGAATAATTTTCAATACAGGGGGCCTGTCAACATTATTTACAGTTATAGACCAGATAAGAGATACTGTGCTTATTGAATCAGATACATCAAGCTTTAGTGTGTGTGAACCCGCGCTTGTGTAATCTGCTAGATATGTATATGATTCTTCATATGATACCTCTTCTCCATCAAGTTTCCATGCATATACCAGTTCATCTTCGTTAAGGTCTGAAGCCATTATTTCAAAGTCTATTTCTGTGTCTTCATCAATTTCCTGTATCATCTCTTCCGGGCTTTTTTCATCAATTGTTGGAGCCTCTTCTTTCTTATTGACTATTAATAAAGCGTCTTTTGATGAGGTAAGCTCGCCATCGGATGCTGTGATGGTTATTGTATATTCACCCATATCTCCGTATGTTGTCTGCCATTGCCCTTCTTCACCTAATGGGGTGCTATATGTGAATTTTAATATATCTTCATCAGGATCATAGGCAACTGGCTTGAGATTTACAAGGTCTGTTTCCTGGACTATTATTACAATCTCCCTACCTGCTGGCTCTTCTTCGGGTTCTTCCGTGATAAGTTCTGGTTCTTCTATTTCTTCTTTTGGCTCTTCTATTATGATTTCCAGTTCTTCCAACTCTTCTTCGGGCTCTTCGATTATAATCTCGAGTTCTTCTATTTCTTCTTTTGGCTCTTCTATTATAATTTCCAGTTCTTCAAGATCTTCTTCGGGCTCTTCTTCCTCTTTAATTATAGTGACACCCAGTTCCCCTTCTGGCTCTTCGATTATGATTTCCAGTTCTTCCTCTAGTTCTGGAAATGAGGGTTCTGTTTCTATATCTTCTTCAACCTTTATATCCTCAATTGGAACATAAGAAACATCTGTCGGAACACCTTCCTGCAACTCTTCGCATCCTGAAAATAGAAATGCAGCAATTAACAGACCAGCGATATAGAACATTATTTTATTCATTAATATTACACCCCATTGAGTTTATTGTAAAAACTATTTTTTATCATTCTATGATACTAACTTATATTTAAATCTTTTGGGTAGTGAATTACAACCAGATTGGGACGAATCAGGAAAAATGAAGAGCAAGACTAAAGAATCACTAACTTTTATAAATAAATAACTATTCTAAAAGGGAATAATGGTATTAGAGAAATTAGGAAATTCACTGAAGAATACCCTGAGTAAGATAGCTAAGGCTGTATTTGTTGATGAGAAGCTGATAAATGAACTTATAAAAGATATTCAGAGAGCATTATTGCAGGCAGATGTGAATGTAAAGCTTGTTTTTGAGTTTACAAAGAATATCAAGGAGAGGGCACTTAAGGAAGATACTCCTGCTGGGCTGACCAAAAAAGAGTACCTGATAAATATAGTGTATGAAGAACTGGTGGAGTTTCTAGGCGGGGAAGGCTATAAGATTGACATAAGCAAGAAGCCTTTTAAGATAATGCTTGTTGGCTTATTTGGCTCTGGAAAAACAACAACTGCCGGCAAATTGGCTATTTTCTTTACAAAGAGAGGATATAAAGTAGGATTACTGGGGTTGGATATACACAGGCCAGCTGCAATAGAGCAGCTTGAGCAGATTGGAAAAGGGGTTAATGTTCCTGTTTTTGTGGATAGAGACAACAAAGATGTGTTGAACATATGTGATAAGTTTGAAGAAGAGCTTAATAAATTTGATATAATTATAATAGATACTGCAGGAAGGGATGCATTATCCAAGGATCTTATAGAGGAGATTGAAGGATTAAACAGCAGGATAAAGCCGGAAGAGAGATTGCTTGTTATTTCTGCAGATATTGGACAAGCTGCAGAGAAACAGGCAGAGCAGTTTCATGAGAGCTGTAATATTACGGGAGTTGTAGCTACGAAGATGGATGGAACTGCAAAAGCCGGAGGAGCATTAAGCGCATGTGCAGTCACTGAAGCTCCGATCAAATTTATCGGAGTAGGAGAAAAGGTTGATGATCTTGAAGAGTTCAAGCCAAAGAATTTTGTTTCGAGGCTTTTGGGGATGGGTGATCTAGAGGCTTTACTTGAGAAAGCAAAGGGAGCAATAAGTGAAGAGGATGCAGAAGACCTGGGAAAAAGATTCCTTAAGGGTGATTTTAATCTTCTTGATCTATATGAGCAGATGCAGGCTATGAAAAAAATGGGACCTTTGAACAAAATTGTTGAGATGATACCTGGTTTTGGACAGTTAAAACTGCCAAAGGAAGCTCTCAAGACACAGGAAGGGAAACTGGAGAAATGGAAGTTTGCCATGCAGAGCATGACAAAGGAAGAGCTGGAAGAGCCTGAGACAATGGATGCTTCAAGAATTGACAGGATAACTAAAGGATCTGGATTAAGCGCCAGGGATATCAGAGAGCTGATAAAGCAGTACAGGCAGAGCAAAAAGATGATGAAGATGATGAAGGGCAGCGGAGACATGAACAAGATGATGAAGAAGATGAAGGGAAAGATGCCTAAAGGGTTTGGGATGTGAGGGATTGAGATGGCTAGAAACAAACTTGTAACAGTAGGATTAGCAATATTTGTTTTGTTGTTAAGTTTACATTTTGGAAATGAAGCATATATTAGGTTTGATACTGGAACTGATTTTTTTGGAATGATAATTGCTTCATTACTGACATTAAGTAGCTTAATAATATTGGGAAATTTAATAAAAGAATTGTCATAATTTTTTATTAATCTATATCCAAAAATTACAGCCCACCATTTACTAGACTTTTGCAGTTTTACTCATAAAAGCAAGACACTATTATCATATATAAAACGCAAAAGTCTAGATTCAGTAAAACTTATATACTAAATTAGATATAATACCAGTTTATGATTCAGGTAAATCTCTCAAGTTTCAATATGACAGGAGCTGAATTCTCTGTCCAGGAGGCGACAAATGTGCTCCAGCCTTTGCTGATACTGGCTGCAGGGATATTTGTGTATTCTTTTTTTGTATTCAAGTTTTATCGCTTCCTTGCGAAGAAAGATATTTTTGGCCTGAACCTGAGCCAGTATAATGAAGCAAAGCATTCTTTCTTCTCTAAACTTTTTGATATTGTTGCGTATATTGTTGAATATATACTCATATTTCCATTATTTGTATTTTTCTGGTTCTTGGTTTTAGTTATATTCATCACGGTAATCTCAACCAGGCCTTTTCTAGATATATTGGTCGCGTCTATGGCATTAGTGACAGCAATAAGGATAAGCGCCTATTATAATGAGGATCTATCAAGGGATCTTGCAAAGATGATACCATTTGCATTATTGGGAATATTCATAATAGATGTCAAGCTTATCTCTTTTGTACAGCTTTTTGGAATATTTGGGCAATTTATAGCAGCATGGAAGACAGTTATATATTATCTGTTCCTTACTATTGTGCTGGAAATTTTGCTTAGGATGTATGCAGGAATTATCGGGCTTTTTAAGAAATAATTTACTCCCACATCTTAGGATAGAATTCATCTTCCCATTCAAACAATGCTTCATCTTCTATATCTGTAAACCCGAGTTCATAGCATTTATTAAGAATCTCTATGCTATTATCTGACTGCATTGATGCATATTGGACTAATAGTTGAGATTGGGGCGTGAGGGGGTTTGCAAGAGATTTGATTTCATAGTTCAGCTCTACTTTTTTCTCTTTGTTATTGAATTCCAGAACCATGGTTTCAGTACCAAAATCAAGAGAGCAAGTAAGGAAAACTGCTTCTTTTATCTTATCTACTAATGAAGCGAATTTATCAGCTTCCTGCAGATTGGCTTCATCAAAGCTTGTTAGGCCCATTCCGGTAAGTCCATTGATCTTTGAGGCAGTATCATTAAAGACTTTTTTCACAGAGCTTTCATTGATGAATATGTTAACAACAATGCTGTCTATTCTTTTTTCTGTCTTTAAGGCTAATTTAGGATATTTTTTGTTAAACTCTTTAAATATTAATTCTATTTTTTCCAATTGTTTATCTAATGCCGGGTCATTCTCTGCAGAATGCCTTTCAATACCTGCAATTAGCCTTGCAATTTCTTTTATTTCTTTTTCAATAAGTGTTGCCATAGGGTTATAGTTTTTTGAGAATTATTTAAAGCTATCGAAATCTCAAATTCAAAACAATTAAAAACATAACAGTTTAACTTAATATTCATGGAAATCATAGCTGACTTACATATCCACTCTAAATACAGCCGGGCTACTGGAAGAGAGCTTGATTTAGAAAATCTAGAAAAATGGGCTAAGGTAAAGGGGGTTAAGCTGCTTGGCACAGGAGATTTCACCCATCCTAAATGGATTGATGAGATAAAGAACAGCCTTACAGAAGATGGCTCTGGAATTTTAAAGTCAAAAAATGGATTTCCTTTCATTCTCCAGACAGAGATCTCATTAATATATACTGACATGGGCAAGGGAAGGAGGATACATAATATTGTCTATTCTCCTGATCTGGATGCTGCAAAAAAGATTACAGAGTGGTTGTTGACTAAAGGAAGGGTTGATTATGATGGGAGACCAATCTTTAAGATACCAGGTGCTGAATTTGTCGAAAAACTAAAAGCGATAGATGAGAGGATAGAGATAGTGCCTGCGCATATCTGGACACCATGGTTTAGCTTATTTGGCGCCAATTCTGGCTATGACAGGATAGAAGACTGCTTTAAGGATATGACAAAGCATATCTTTGCGTTAGAAACAGGGTTAAGTTCAGATCCTGCGATGAACTGGAGAATCTCTGCATTAGATAAGTATACATTGATAAGCAATTCTGACTTGCATTCTTTTTGGCCGTGGAGAATTGGAAGAGAGGCAAATGTCTTTGAGCTTAATGAATTAAGCTATTCTGCAATTATGGATACTATCAAAACAAAAAAAGGCTTTATTGAAACTATTGAAGTTGATCCTGCTTTCGGAAAATATCACTGGACAGGGCATAGAAACTGTAATATAAATCTCAGTCCTAAAGAGGCATTGAAGTTTCATAACATATGCCCTAAGTGCGGCAAGACTTTGACTGTAGGAGTGGAGCAGAGAGTAGAAGAATTAGCAGACAGAGAGGAAGGATTTGTCCTTAAAGAAAGTATACCTTTCAAAAGAATGATACCTTTATCAGAGATATTGAGTGCGCTCCTGAAAAAGGCTGTTTCAACTAAAGGAGTATGGGAAGAATACCACAAGCTTGTCAAAGAAGAAAGAAGTGAATATGATATCCTAAGGAATGTATCTTTTGATGAATTGAAGAAACTGACAAATGAAAAGACAGCCGAGATTATAATCAGGAACAGAGAAGGAAGAATAGCGATAACGCCTGGCTACGACGGGGTTTATGGTGTGCCTAAGCTGGTGGATGAGATTAATATAGAGGAGAAAGAAGAACTAAAGCCAAAACAGAAAGGATTGAATGATTTTTTCTAAGAATGCTGATTTTCTTGACGAGTTCTCGTCTAAAAAAACAAAACATTTAAATACTTGTTATTCCCGATTAGCGTAAAACGGGATTATTCTCGTCTAAAAAAATTAAGGGGGATGAAAAATAATGGCAAAGAAAGTAGCTAAAGTAGGAGTAAAGAAAGAATCAGGATATCTTTACTTTGTAGATAAAAAGGGAAATGTTGCCAGAGCCAAGATGGCAAGAGGCAAAAAGAAAGGCAAGACAAAAATTGAAGTAGTAAATAAAGCAGAAGTAAAGAAAGAAAAAGGAATGCTTTACTTTATTGATAAGCAAGGAGATGTTTCTTGTGCAGTAATGGCAAGAGGCGGAAAAAAGAAGAAAAAGGCTAAGAAGACAGCCAAGAAAAAGAAGAAGAAATAAAGTCCCTTTATTTTTTATTTTTTTATTTATTATTTCTAAAAAAATGTCAAGAATGATTTTTCTTAAAGAATAGAAGAAGGCATATAATAAAAGTGATTAGAGATATTATTCCCCCTATTACAAATGGAACTGGCAGATATTTTATCACTACTTTGTTTGATTGTGGATTTTCAAAATAGAAAGAAGAGATTACATTGAAAGTATTATGAAACTTAAATTTTTCACTGCCTATTTTCGCGTTCCAGCCGTCAAATTGATAAAATGTTTCACTTGCCACTAGGTGTCCTTTTGAAATATTATCAGGAAGAGTAAGAATTATCTTATTTGGAGAGTAATAGTCTACTTTAACTGGAGTTATATTGCCTTTGACATTATTTACAGCTGAGAGTATTTCTTTAACTCCAAAAACAGATGAACCAGTTTTTGCAGAATTACGAGGAAAAATCTTATTAGGATTAGACTGGGCCAATTGACGAAAGTAATCAGGATGCAGTTCATAGGATTTGTCAATTAGCAATATTAGATCATATTTATCTATTAACTCAGGTTTTAGTGATCCTGACAATACCAATGTGCTGCTTTTTGGATCAAAAAGATCTTCTTGTAGTAAGGAGTATAGGGGCTTTTCAAAATTTTTGCTCTTTCCGTAAAGCAATGTTGCTTTATCAGCTACATAAAATCTTGGTAAAAATCTTTCATTTTCATAAATATGAGTAGAATAACCATAAGCAGTTGGGAAATCAGAATAGTTGCCTATAAGATTCAAAGAAGACACAGGTGTTCCTTCAATTCCTTTATCCTTAAGATTGATAGGAGAGATAATATATTTGTCATTTAAAATGCCACGCATCTTAGATAAATAAGAGGGGACATCGTTTATAGGCTTATTACCAACACCATTCTCAGCTATTGTTGTAAATATAACATAATTCATATACCACCCATTACCGCTGCACCAGTCTGAAACATAAAAAGAAGGATTATATATAATTCTTGGACATATTCCTGAACCTACAAAAGATTCCTTCATCTTATGAACCCTGAATAGTTCTTCTGTCTTGGTTAATTCGTCTATTTTCTTAATAAGCTCGCTGTCCATTATATGCAGATCTCTATCAATATATTCTTTAGGAAAAGGAAAAACGAAAAATAGCTCAATTAACATTATTACGATTATACTGATGAAAACTATTCTTTTTCCAAATAATTTTTTCTTCCGAATTAAGCTATCATATCCTATTCCTATAAGGATTGCTGAGAAAAAAGGCAATAGAACCATGACACGCGACACGCCCCTTAGAGAATTGATAAGGGGTATACTATAAAGCAGTTTATCAATAAATGTGTCTGCAGCAATAAGAAATGCTAAAATTATTCCAGCAATAGAAAAAATAAAATAATAATTTAATGGTTTCTTCTTTAGTATCAGCACAATACCAGCAGAGATAATAAGGAGCTCTATAATACCTATACGTATAATAGTATTTTTAATTGTAAGATTTGAGAATGGGGAGTTTGAAATAAGATCACTTATGCCTCCTGCCCATATAAAATGTGTATATGGCTGTTTAGTCCTTGAACCACCTTCATTGATATATTCCATATCCGGAAGTAATTTAGCAGCGGATAATCCTATTGTTATGACCATCAATATAATAAAAACCAGGATTATTTTTAGAAATTTTTCTTCTTTAAATCCGCCAAAGGGTAAGCTAGCCAGAAATAACAATAAAGGAATAACCACCAAGAACCAAATGAGATTACTGATTCCTCCAGAGAATATGATTAGAGACAAGAATAAAGAGCAGAGAATAGTATTTTTAAGCCATAATGTGTCTTTATCATTAAGCGCTTTTATAAGAAACAAGAGAGCAAAAGGAATGAACGCCATAGAATTAGTGAAAGGGAGCATACCGATCATAGCAACATAAAATCCTGATGTCACTATTGAAAGACCGGCAATAAAAGATACCTTTAGATTGCCTTTTGTAATGTATTTCAAAAGAAAGAAAGTTCCGACCATGGACAAGAAGAGATAAAATGCAATAGTAATATTGATGTTATATGGCGGATAAGGAACAAATAAAGAAATCAGCCAAGCTGCATCAAGAAAGGGGTACTCTGGATTGGCAAGGTAAGGGGTGCCAGAAGAAACTTCAGGCATCCAAAAAGGCAGCTGATTATAATGCCATGCATACCTATTATTCAAAGAGTAGATAAAAGACCAGGATGAACCACTATCTGAATATAAATTGGGCCCTAGAAAAAAAATTAAGAATAAAACAGAGATAACAAGATACAAAATGCAATATCGTATTTCTTGCCTATGAAAGAATTTAGAATTTATGAGATCAAGTTTCTTCATTGTATGTTTCCTCGGTATTAACTTCCCATATATTCTCTTTAGATTTTACATCTTTAATAATATTATCTATTGCTACCATAGCAGTTAGCATAGAATGATCAGAATTATTATACCTATGCATCCCGTTCCTGCCTACTAAAAAAAGATTTTCAAAATTGTCAGTAAAATTTCTAATAATATGAAATCTATCATATGTGCCAAAGTAAGCAGGATATGTCTTCGGCATTCGAATGATTATACTATCTATGACATCATCTTTTTCTATAAAGCCTATCTTAGATAATTCAGCTATAGCAAATTGAGAGAGCCCTTTATCTGTTTTAGACCAGATTTCATCTCCTTTATTGCAGATATATTCTAAGCCGAGCAATACTTTATTTTCGTCTTTTAACAGATATGGGCTCCAATTATTAAATATCTGAAGCCTTGCAAGATTAACTTTTCTTTCTTGTATGTAAATCCAGTTGTCTGGGATAATATTATTAATGGTCTTTATTTTGGTCTTGTTTTTTATTTTAAGCTTTTTTAGAAGCAAGCCAACTGTTATAAAATCACGATATTTTAATCCTTTAGCCACTTCTTGAACCTCTTGGGGCACTTGTTCACCAAGACCTTGTATTAAATCTTTAACTGGCATGGTGGAGAAAAAGTAATCTCCTTTTTGAGTCTTGACTTTGCCAGTAGCCTGATCTTTTATCCTGGATTCAACAATTTTATTATTCTTATATTTTAGACCTATGACCTTGTGCTTTAAATATATCTTTCCTCCTTTTCTCTTAATAATCCCTGCAACCTCATCCCATAATTGACCTGGGCCTAACTTTGGATACATAAATTGCTGAATAAGGCTTGTTTCTGTATTTTTTTGTGAAATAGAACGATTTTTTGAGAAAGGAGTATTGAGCCCATGGAATATTGCTTTAGTTATGGATAGGCCCTTTATTCGTTGAGCACCCCATTCTGGACTAATCTTATTACAGGGAATCCCCCATACTTTCTCTGTATAATCCTTAAAAAATAGTAGATAGAGTTCTTTACCAAAACGATTTATAAAGAAATCCTCTAGAGATTTTTCTTTTTTAATAGGATAAAGCCGAATTTTAATATAGCTTAAGCCTATCTTGATGATCCTGAACAAATCCAGATTTGAGAAGGTATTAAAATTCAAGGAAAGGGGGTAATCAAAGAATTTACCGAGGAAGAATATTCTCGATAAGCGATTTCGAATCAGCATTACTTTATCTGTCTTTTCAGGATCAGGAGCATTAATTTTAGTTGAAAACTGGATTTTTCTTCTAAGTATGATATCATCTTTTGATGGCTTTCCTTGTAAAGGAAGAATATCCTGCCACCACTGCATAACTCTTTGAGACTTAGAAAAAAACCTATGACCACCTATATCTATTTTGTTACCTTTAAAGTCAACAGTTTTTGAAATGCCCCCTATCTTATTACTCATTTCATAGATAACGGGCTTGATATCTGTTTTAGTGAGTAGTTCATAGGCAGCCGTTAAACCTGCAGGGCCTGCACCTATGATTACTGCTGTTTTTTTATCCATTAATATACACCCAACAATACGACTATGATGATGAAAAAGCGTTTATCTGACTGTAATATAAACTGCCAGAAGGAAAACCAAGAGGTATATGATTAGAACTAAAATCAAGTGGCTCAATTTTTTCATAATAAAATATAAAAAATAATAAATATAAAAAACTATTTATTTTACATTTACAATAAGAGAATTCTTGCTTGTTTCGTCAATTATCTCAAATTTTCCGGTTTCGTCAAATGCAACATTTATTTTATCCCCGTCAGAAAGCTGTTTCTCTGAGAGTCTTGCATCTTCCATTGTTAGATAGTGTCCGTTTATGTCATCGTCAACAATAAAGATAGTAAGGCTGTTTCCTTTTTCAATGGTTATTTTATCAGCATCAAAGCCTTCAGCTGTTAGTCTTACTTCATCTTCAAAAGTTATTTTTTCGCCTTCTTCTGCTTCTGTTGTTAGAATTGCATGGGTGCCAGTATCTTCTACGACCATGCATCCTGTCAGCAGAACAGCAAATAATGCTATAGCAATTAATATTCTTTTCATTTTATTTACCCCCCTTAACTAACTATAAGAATATGCTTGATTTTAAATAGGTTTCTATATTTTTACTATTGAATCATGGCAAACTAAATCTTTATCTTTTCCTTAGCAAGAACAAGTTCCATAGACTTAATTGCTACTTCCATCTGTTTATTGTCTGGTTCTTTTGTTGTTATGTACTGGAGCATGATCCCAGGAAGAGAGATTAGTTTTACTATGGGGTTTCTAGAGTATTTGCCAGATAGCTTAAGGAGCTCGTATGCTATTGAGGCAATTGGAAAAACAAATATTATCCTAAGAGTAAATAGTATAATCTTCCTCATAATGAATGGAAGCGCGATAAAACCAGGAAATAATATGAGAATAATTGTGGGGATTAGGGCAAAGATGAATATGCTTATGAATACCACCACAAATAAGAAGCTTGTGCCGCATCTAGGGTGTTTAGTAGAATATTTTTTTACATTTTTTACAGTTAGTTTTTTTCCTTCTTCATAACAGTATACTGTTTTGTGCTCTGCGCCATGGTATTCAAAAACCCTTCTAAAATCCTTGGGAAGGGAAATGAGGTACATGTAAAGAAGTAAGATAGCTAATTTTATTATGCCATCAATTAAATTAAATAGCATTGGAGATGATTCTTCTTTTACGCCAGTAAGCATGCTAAGGATATAAGGCAGAGCAACAAAGAGAAAAATACCAAAGGCAAATGCTATAATCAAAGTGAAGACCATCTGAGTATTTGAAAGCTGCTCTTCTTCTTCTGAAACCTGGCTGGCAGACCATGTAAGTGTCTTTATTCCCAATACAAGCATTTCAATAAGATTTGCAATGCCCCTTATGAAAGGGAATTTAAGGAACTTTGGCTTTTTCTTTATTTTTTTTATTTGAGTAACTATTTTTCCTTTCTCATTTCTTACAGAAGTTGCATAATAATTAGGAGAGCGCATCATCACCCCTTCAATCACTGCCTGGCCGCCTATTGTCGGTTTCATTCTTAATTTGATTTTCTCTTGGTTTATTAAAGTTGCTATTTTATTAAAATTCACTTTACATTCAGCCTACTCTTTTCTTGTTTTAGTTGATAAGATATTTAAAGAAAGGTTTATAATAATTTTTATGGAGAAAGGATTTAGGTGCAAGAGATGCGGAGAATGCTGTAAGGCTTCGCCAAAATTAAGTGATGAAGATATAAGAAGAATTCTTAAACTAGGAATAAAAAAGGAATACTTTGTAGAGAATATAAATGGCAAGGATTATATGATGATTAAGGATAATGTGTGTGTGTTTTTAGGGAAAAAAGAAGGGATGTATTATTGCAAGATATATGGGGCAAGGCCTGAGATATGTAGGATGTATCCTAATGGCAATTTTGAGAATTGCCAGCCTGAGAAATTTGCTTTTGATGAATATCTGAAGAGGAAGAATGGATAAATCTTATAGAATTATCAGGGCTCTTGAGATTTTGAAGAAAGAGCAATCCAGAACTATGCTTGGGGATATGAGCAAGAGATATGATCCTTTCAGGATTCTTATATCTACAATACTTAGTGCAAGGTCAAAGGATGAGGTTACTTATCCTATTTGCGAGAACCTATTTGAAAAATATCCTACTGCAGAGAAATTGGCTAAAGCAAGGAAAAAAGAAGTTATAAAGATAATAAAGCAGATTGGATTCTATAACCGGAAGGCAGGTTATATAATAGATACTGCAAAGGGGGTTATTTCTGAGTATAGGGGAAAGGTTCCTAGTACGATGGAAGAGCTTAAAACTTTTCCAGGAGTTGGAAATAAAGTGGCAGGATGTGTCATGGTTTATGCTCATGGCTTAGATGAAATACCGATAGATGTACATGTGGCAGTTGTTTCCCATAGGGTTGGGTTAACAAAGAATAAAAATCCAGATAAGATCATGGAAGATTTGAAAAGGATAACCCCTAGGAAATATTGGATGCTGGTAAATGATTTATTTGTATGGCATGGTAAAGAAGCATGTGATACAAGAAAGCCGAGATGCTGGAAATGTAAAATAATAAAGCTATGCTTATATAAGAATAAAAATTTAAAGAAATAATTTATGCTTTGTTTACATAAACTGTCTGTGTTGGATATGCAAATTCTATTTTCTCTTTCTGGAAGCTTTCTGTCAGAGCAAGATTTATTGCCTGCTGAGTGTCCATATAATCATTATATTCTTTACTATTCAAATAATAAACAACTTCATAGTTCAGGCTGAAATCACCAAATTCCCGGAAATGGGCCCTGTCTAAATCTGCCAGCTTAATCTTATCAACTATCCCTTTCATAATCTCAGGAATCTTTTTTAGTTTTTTTACTGGAGTATCGTATGTAACACCGAAGCTGAAAACAATCCTTCTTTTCTGCATCTTTTTGTAATTATTCACCCTGGTGGATGTGAGTTCTCTATTTGAAACGACAAGCTCCTGGCCCTGCAGGGTTGTAATTCTTGTTGACTTTATGCCAATCTTCTTTACAACACCCATATCCTTGCCTATTATTATGAAATCGCCAAGCTCAAATGGCTTGTCAAGATGGATTGAGATGGAAGAAAAAAGGTCTGCTATAATGTTTTGCAGGGCAAAGGCGATTGCAATGCCGCCTACACCCAGGCCAGCAATCAATGTGGAGATATCATAACCAAGATTGGACAAAAGGAAAAGAATGGCCACTACCCATAAAGTAATACCCCCCAGCCTCCCCAGAAGCCTCACAGAGCCTTCATCAACTCCCTTTTCTTCTTTCTTCCTTTTCTGAATTAATTTGAGGGTACTATATTGAATAGCTTTCTGGAATCCATGTACTACATAGTAGGTAATTACTACCAGAATTACATAATACATTGCTTTATCAATTATATCGATTACATTTATGAATTGAAGAGAAAAATAAAGAGAAAGGATTACATAAAAAGGCCAGTGGATACTGTCAATGAACCGGACTGCCAGATCATCTAATTCTGTTTTTGTTTTTTTGGCTAATTTACCCAGCTTTTTTATGCCAAAAAACTTAAAGATTCTTAAGATTAAAATAGATGCTAAGAAGATACCAAAAGCTATCAAATATTGATGAACAGAATTTCCTCCCCAGCTTAAGTTTAATAACTTATAGTAGTCGATTGCCATAGTCAGTTTAATGTATAAGGTCTATTTATATCTTTCTTTTTTATTTCTTGTGCTTCATTATCTGTGTATCTATCTTTTTTAATGCTCCAGAGATTGTTTTTTCAGCACCAAAATCCTGCTGCTCTGCATGAAATCTTCCGTGGTCGGAATCGAGATTCATTTTACAATAATAAGCTGGCCTGCCTCTTGATGTTTCTTTATGTATGTGGCAGTCAAGATTAATATGAATCTCATTGAAATCGGATTTATGCTTCTGTTCAAATCTTTCAAGCTTTTCATTAATTATTTGCAGTTCCTCTTCATTAACCCTAGAAAAATCACCTTTAAAGTTTATTTTGCTCTCCATATTATGCACCTCATTGAATATGCTCTTTTTTTCTTTTTATAAATCTAATGGTTACCCTTCAATTAAGGGGACAAAGCGGACATCGCAGACATGTTTTTCAATTAGCCTATTTTTTGTCTTTTTTATTTTAAGGAGTTTTTGATAAAATTGGTTGCCTACTGGAATGACTAGGATTCCTTGTTCTTTTAGCTGGTCAATCAATGCTTTTGGAATCTCTTGTGCTGCTGCTGTAACTATGATAGCATCATAAGGAGCACCTTTTGCATATCCTTTTGTGCCGTCTCCTTTAATTTGTTTTATATTCTTATATTTCTTTAGGATATTCCTAGACCTTGATGATAATTTATCTATTCTTTCTATTGAGGTTACCTTTTTTGCGATTTTAGATAGGATTGCTGCCTGATAACCTGAGCCTGTCCCTATTTCTAAGACAATCTTATCTTTGTTTAATTCCAATAATTCTGTCATCAATGCAACGATATATGGCTGGGAGATCGTCTGCCTATTGCCTATGGACAAGGGGTAATCTGCATATGCTTCATCTAAAAGTTGTTTGGGAATGAATTCATGCCTTGGCACTTTTAGCATTGCTTCAAGAACTTTTTTGTCTTTTATATTGCGGGCCTTTATCTGGGTTTCAACCATCAATTCCCTTTCTTTTTCAAAAGCCATCTTAGTTATTCTGAATAATATTTATTTTCTCTCCACAAAATGGGCATTTATTTTCTTTTAGTGTTGTTTTTTCAATCTGATAACCATATCTGTCAATTAATTTAGCATTACATTTGGGGCAGAAGGTTGATTCAAAATCATTTCCCGGCAAGTTGCCGGCGTAGATATATTTTAAGCCTGATTTTTTTCCTATTTCTATTGCTTTCATAAGTGTTTTTTCAGGAGTTGCACCTAAATTATTCATCTTATACATGGGATGAAACCTTGAGACATGCCAGGGAATATTCTTATCTATTGATGCTATGAATTCTGAAATTTGAGTTAATTCTTTTTCTGAATCATTTTTTCCTGGAATTATTAATGTTGTAATTTCCAGGAATATTCCTAATTCATGATATAGTTTTATTGAGTCTAATACTGGCTTTAGTCTTGCACATACGATATTTTTGTAGAATTCTTCACTGAAGGATTTTAGGTCAATGTTAGCAGCATCCAAGTAAGGTGAGATTTCTTTTAACGGCTCTGGGTTTATGAAGCCATTAGTCACAAATATGTTTTTTAATCCTTGTTTCTTTGCTAGTTTTGCAATATCAAAGGCATATTCATAGAAGATTGTAGGTTCTGTATATGTATAGGCTATGGATTTACAATCGTTTTCTATTGCTGATTCAACTATTTCTTCTGGGGTTATATTTCTGCCATATATTCCATTTCCTGGCTGTGAGATATCAGAGTTCTGGCAAAATTGGCAGTGAAAGTTGCAGCCCATTGTTGCGATGCTGTAAGAGAATGTTCCCGGAAGAAAATGGAATAATGGCTTCTTTTCTATTGGATCAACACCTGTTGAGATTGCTTTTCCGTAGACTAAAGAATATAGCTTGCCTTTTTGATTTTCCCTGACATGGCAGCTGCCTCTTTCATTTGGTTTTATTGTGCAGAGATGCGGACATAGCAAGCACTGTACCTGGTTATCTTTTAGTCTTTTGTAGAAGGAAGCTTCTTTCATAGATATAGTTAAGACAATGAAATATTTAATGTTTTGGATTTAGAAAAAGAAAAAAAATAAAATAAAAATTATGTGCATACACCGCTTACACATATTCCAGAGAGATTGCCTGCTGGGCAAGGATATGGGACATCATATTCATAGTCTCCAGAACAATAGAACTCTAAGAGAGTTGTACTATTCAGGCAATAATCTGTGTCCTCATAATATGTCTCGTTAAGATATCCTGAAACTGTTCCCTGGGTGTAGATTGACATACCATAATCAGTGTCACTGCATGAGTCTGGAATTCCATCGCATTCTCCGGCTGTGCATCCATAAGTGCATTCTTCTACTAGTTCTGGGGTTGCACTGTAATCGCATGCTCCACCACTACAATAATAGTTATTATAGTCCTTATATACAGAGCTGTTCAGACAATAATTAGAGCCATAGCCATCAGAGTCATCACAATCCTGCTTGAATTCTGGTGTTACATTTGAATCACATTCTCCACTAGCACAGAAGTAATCTGTCAAATCTTGGTATATATCATTTCCAATACAGTAACTTGATCCATAGCCATCAGTACCACAACTTTGTTGTGAACTTTGTTCATAATCTCCAGAGCAATAATACTCCAGGATATTGCTTGAGTCTACACAATAGTCACCATCGCTGTACCATACGTCATTGTAGTATCCTGAAGCTGTGCCGAAAACAGATATTACATTGCCGCCATCTGTATCACTACAGGAATCACAGTGCCCACAATCTGCTATACATGTGTCGCAGACTTCTCCTCCTTCACAGACACCATCTCCACAATCTGTTTCGTCATTATCTGTTGGTCCTGAACAACCATTGTCGTTGTAATCTATTGCACTATCTCCATCGTTGTCTGAGCCATCATCACATTCAACATTTGGGTCTGTTTCTGTGGTGTCTTGTCTACTTGTACATCCTGGATCTGCTGACATGCCATTACATCCTGCATAGTCACAGTATCCATCACCGTCATTGTCTATTTTGTCATTACATGCTTTTGCTGCCCTTGGATTTGGCTTGGCTATTGCCATGCTCAAAACTAATAACCCTACTATGAGTAAGGCACTTACTAATGCTAATTTTCCTTTTTTATCCATTTTTTGCCCTCCATTAATTAATGTTTAATTGAACCCCATACATTCTATCATTTAACCTGTCTCAAAAAGCCCAACCCCATTATACAAAAAGATGCCCTATATAAATATATGTAATGATAGTTGGTGGTAAAAAAATCATATTTTGCAATTATTTAAAATAAGCATTCAGGACATATTGCTGAACCATCCTATGTGTATTGAAGAAAGAGCCGTTAATTGCTATAGAATGCCTCATTATTTCAATCCAAGAATCCCTTTCATTATAGAATTTTGGAATAATAATATATTCAAGCTTTGAGTAAAGGTCTTCAACTTCTTCTTCATGTGTTGAGTGTTTTGAAGCAGACGGATGAGAGCCAATTGACCAGCCAGTAACATTCTCTATATGGCCTTCAAGCCACCATCCATCCAGGATAGAGAAATGAGGTATGCCATTATGGGCTGCTTTCATACCTGATGTTCCGGATGCTTCCTTTGGCCTTAAAGGATTGTTAAGCCAGATATCAACTCCAGAGACAAGGAACTTTGCTATATCTATATCATAATTCTCTATGTAGCAGACTTTTATTTTATGCTTGACAGAACGCATTGCTTCTATTATGCGCTTTATCACTTGTTTGCCTTCCCAGTCTTTTGGATGTGCTTTGCCTGCATAGATTATCTGCAAGCCTTTAGAATTCTCTGCTATTTTTAACAGCCGATCTATGTCAGAGAAAAGCATGTCTCCCCGCTTATAAGTGGCTGATCTTCGTGCAAAACCAATTGTGAATGTTTCTGAATCCATATCCAGCTTGTATTTTTTATTTACGAATGAGACAAGCTTTTTCTTTGATTTCAGATGAGCTTTCCAAATCTCTTCTTTTGGAACTCCCAACACATATCTTAGATTAAAAGGGTCGCATTCCCAGCCAGGAAGATATTTATCAAATAATTTTCTGAATGGTTCAGCAGTCCAGAAGTACGAGTGAATGCCATTTGTTATAGATTCTATATGATAGCCAGGGAACATTGAACGAGAGACTTCGCCATGTTTCTTAGCTACGCCGTTCACGAATCTGCTAAATCTTAAACCCAGATAAGTCATATTAAGCTTGTTATTTATGAAAATGCCGCCCTTTATTTCTGGAGTTATGAAATCTCCGAGCATATTTTCAACAAGATGTTTTTCAAATTGATCGTGGCCTGCGGGCACCGGGGTATGAGTTGTGAATACACATTTTTCCCGTGCTTTTTGCATTTTGTTTTTAGATTCTCTTCTGCAAAGTTCAAGTGTAAGCAATGCAGAGTGGCCTTCATTCATATGGTATTTCTTCAGATTAGTGCAGCCAAGGCTTTCAAGCACCCTTACTCCCCCAATACCCAGAATAATCTCCTGTGCCAGCCTATAATGATCATCATTCCCATACAAGTGGTGAGTAATTGTTTTATCATAATCAGAATTCTCTGGAAGGTCTGTATCAAGGAATATTATTGGATTTACTTTTCCGGTGATGCCGTTTAATCTATAGAGCCATGCTTTTATCTTCACATCCCTTCCTTCAATTTTTATACTGACCTTGTTCGGTAATGGATTTAGATAATTGTTTGGATTCCAATCTACATGCTCTTCAATCTGGTCTCCGTGCTCATTTATTATCTGCCTGAAATATCCTTTGTTATAAAGTAATGTGATTCCTATTACAGGCAATTCAAGGTCAGCAGCACTCCTTAGAGTGTCTCCTGCCAATATGCCTAAGCCGCCGGAATATGTAGGAAGCTTAGAATCTATGCCTATCTCCATGCTGAAATATGCAACAAGAAGGTTATTGAAATCAATCTGAGACTCTGTTATTTTCATAACCCTTTTTTTGTTGAAGAAATATATAAATGTTTAGGTGCGATCGGATTTATAAAACCACAATTTTCTTGTTTCGGTTATTTTCCTTGAGCGTACCAAATTCAGGAACTCCATCTGTCTTAGATACTTTGAAACAGTTAGTTTATTTATCTTGAGGTTTCTTACAATTTCAGAAATATTTACGCCTTTTCTTTTATGCTTTAAGTAATACAATATCTCCTTTTGATAATTTCTTCTTTTCATGAACTATAGAAGCAAAACTAAACTTTGCTTTTTTGTCAGCCTATTTTCTCATATATTCCCCTTGAATGTTCACAGGGCTGTTTATTCCAACTGCAGTTATTTATGCAACAACTTAGATGAACCATCCCTTTTTTAAAGTCGCATAGGATAATACTCTCATTATTGTTTCCTAGTTCAGTGTTGCAATGTTTGCAGTTTGTCATTTTGATTATGATATGAGCAGTTACAACCTATTTAAAGATATGGCAAATGTATGGCGAGAATAAGTAAAGTGTTGTTAGTAGTTAGAGATAAGTTCTCTTCCCTTGTTTGTTATGTAAACTTGTTTGACATTACCCTGCCTATTAGTCTGGATTAAACTTTTTAGCTGTAATTCCCTGAGCCAGCTTCTAGTAGTCATTCTTGAGAGAGCGAATTCTGTGCTGATAAGATTAAAGTTGACTATAGCATGTAAAGAGTTTTTATCTGAGATAAACCTCAGGATATCAATCTTTTTCTTGTCAAGGTGGATATCTTCTTTTTTTGGAGTTGGGAATAGATTAAATTCCTGTTTAAGGATTGATAGTTCACGTTTTTCAAAACTGCTTTCTATAATATGAATAATAACTATATTATTCGTGGAGCTAATCAAGTCATTTAATGTATAAAGAAATATCAATAAATCCCTAAAGCTATCCATCAATGAAATATACTCTAATCTATTTAGTAAAATGATTGACCTATTGTTTTTATTTAGAAGGGCTTTTATTTCTTTAAGCAGGCTGTCTTTCTGAGAAATCTCCAAAATAGCTGCTTTATTAGAGAGCCTGCTTTTCAACCAGTTTAAATTTCCCCTGGACACGCATAAAAGAGAATATTTCTTATCAGCAAACTTGTTAAATACTTCAATGATTGCCTCAAAGGATTCATTATAGGAGATATATGAATTTCCAGGCATTATTTGCTGATGTAATCTTCTTTGGCTGGAGATATCTCTTCCAATTAAGACTATGCCCTCAATATTGTTATCTTTGCCTTTAATAATTGAGGTGTCAGATAAGAGCAAGATTGGATTTCCATCTTTGTCTTTTATTTCGTGTTCCAGAATTTCTGATTTTTTAGCTTTTAATGTTGATTTGATAAGATCTATTAAAGAAGATATTTCTTCCGGGATTTCATTGCTATAGATATTTTTCGATAATATCTCTCTTTGTGAAAATCCTGTTTTTAATGCAATTGCATTGTTCCATGCTGTGATTATGCCACCTTTATTAATTGAGAAGATTAACTCTGTTGCACTATTGATGATATTATCCAGCTGGTCTCTTGATGATTTTAGTTCTTCTTCTGCTTTCCTGCGTACAAGAGCATTACCTATAATCTCAGCAGATATACGGAGGAGTGCTAGATCATCTTCACTCCATCTTCCTGATTCAAAAACATTATCAAAGCCTATAAATCCTGCAAGTCTTGAGCCAGTATATAAAGGCAATACAAGAAGTGATTTAATATCCTGTGCTTCTAATATCTCCTTTTCTGCCTTTGCTTCTAGGGGAAGCTTTGAAACATCTTCTACATGAATAACTTCTCCGTTATTGAGTTTTTTCATCCACCATGGAACCATACTAGTAGGAAGATTCTGAAGATTATCTATTTGAGGGCTTACTCCTTCAGCACACCATTCATGTGTGTTGTCCATAGTTTTTTCATCTTCTTTGAAAAGAAATAGGTAAGCCCTGCATGCACCATTCAATCTGCCTATTTCAGCAAGGGATATATTGATAGCACCATTAATATCAGAAACACAAACAAATCTGGATGAAATAGCTGCTATGGTTTTTTCAAATTCTAATTTTCGGTTGAGGGTTGTATCTACTTTAATTGGCTCTTGTAGGGAATTATCTTCAGTTGCATTCTTTTTTACCATTTCTACCCCCGCTATCCAAAATGCTTAGTATTATATTTAAATTTACCTAAAAATCACTCAAGTTTCTATTCTTCTCAAACCTGTTCTTTTCCAATTTTAAGCCCTGCCAATCATGAAATTTCTTTGGAATGTTTTTCAGGAAATATCTTTTGTTTTTTCTTTCTTTGATAAATTGTGAATCGTAATATTTTTCCCAATATTCATCATCGTTAAAATCTTCAAGGCCTTTTAGCAAATCATTTTCTGGCAATAGTTTTTCAAATTTTGGGAGAAGCTCATCTATTTTATCTTTATATATGGCCAGTTTTTCGTCTTTTGAGATAACAAAAGTTC
The DNA here is from genome assembly GCA_023140175.1 of Nanobdellota archaeon. Lineage (GTDB taxonomy): Archaea > Nanobdellota > Nanobdellia > Woesearchaeales > WJIZ01 > WJIZ01. The sequence goes on from JAGLMD010000090.1 coordinate 29,117, forward strand.
CTCTTGAACTTTCTATCATGATTGTGAACATAGGAAATCTCGATAGAAACCAGTTTGCAATTAAATCCTCGACATAATGTTCCGGCTGAACCTTTCCATATACTATGCTGTGCTTACTTATCTTCAGCCTTATAAAAGCCCTAGAGCGTTGATAACAGCCTGCAACCTGGGAATTCCAGCCATATATCTTCCTGCTTTCAGTTGTAGAAATAGAATTAATTGAGGCCTTACTCTGCTGCCTCAGCTTTTTTACGATTTTCCTGTCGAATTTTTTGTGTCTCGGAGCGAGATTGAAGCTCTTTTCTATAAGCATCTATTTCCTCCATAGTATGAAAGATTTTCTTATAATATTCTTCATAGCCCTCATTGCTTTCGCATTCATCTGCCTGGTGTTCTGAGCATACAGTGGGCCTTTTCTCGTAGATAGTGCAAAGATTGGTTTTAGGATCCTGATATTTACATGGAGTCTTTACCTCAATACACCATTGGTTATCATGATCAATATATACAAACATATTTTCATGACATAGGAACCATTTAAGCTCCTCAAAGTCAATATCCTCCTTTGGCTCATCTACCTGTATAGTCACATATTTACAACAGTGTCCGTCGCATTTTGAACAATTTGCCATTCGACTTTGAAATAGCAATTGGTTTATAAAACTAACTTTTCAGTTGAATTCATGCAGCATTTTCTGCCTTTTTCCATTTAAGATGATGAAGGGTAAGGCCCGTTTCAATACAACACCAATGCTTTTTAGCTGTTGTTTCTTTTCTATTTCTATATGATTTTTTTGCAATTCTAAAATCCTACTGGCTGACCTTGGGCCTATGCCCGGCACTCTTATTAATTCATCCCATGATGATTCATTTATATCAATGCCAGAATCAAAATGGTTTCTTGCTAAAGCTACTTTTGGGTCTATCTTCGGAAGCATTTCATTTTGCATAATATCTTTGAACTCATTTAATGAGATATGATATTTCCTTAGCATAAAGTCTATGTTGTACAACCTATTTTCCCTTTTTAGAGGAGTCCTATCTTTAAATTGGAGCGGGGTTTTTGGAACTGGTGTAAAGGCAGAATAATAGCCTCTTTTGAGCTTGATATTCTTGTATTCCCAGTCAATCATTTTTAGGATTTCTAAGTCAGATTCATCAGAGCTGCCAACAACCAGCTGGGTTGTCTGGCCTGAGGGGATTTTCATCCTTTTAAGCCATGCCTGTCTTCTTAAAATATCTATCTTGTAATCTTTTACAGATGATATTTCAGATAATCTTGAGCTATTCGGCGCTTCTAAGTTGATTGACATCCTGTCAGAGAATTCTGAGGCATGTTTTATCAAGTCATATGATGTGCCTGGCAGGACCTTGAAATGGATATAGCCCTGAAACTTGTATTTCTTTCTAATTAAGTTGACTGCTTCTATCATAAATTCTGTTGTCTTATCAGGGTCTTTCTCAACAGCAGAGCTTATGAACAATCCTTCAACATAATTTCTGACGTATAAGGATATGAATACCTTTGCGAATTCTTCTGGCTCGAATCTTGCAGGATTCTTATTACAGCCCGAAGCATTGGCGCAATATTTACAGTCAAAGGAGCATACATTTGAGTAGAGGATTTTCCAGAGTGAGATACATTGGCCGTCTTCTGTGAATGAGTGACAGATGCCGCAGCCTGCTGCATTTCCAATCCTGTCATCTGTTTTTATCTTTCTTGGAGAAGCTGAGCTGGCGCAAGAATCCCATTTCGCTGATTGTCCTAATATTTCTACTTTTTGAAGTGTGTTCATGAAAAACCGCCAAATACAGCAAAATTTATATTTTCAAGATTCCTATTGCTGCATGTATGAAAGTACTGTTTATATGTAATCAAAATCAAAATAGAAGCAAAACAGCAGAAAAGATGTTTAGCAATAGCTTTCAGACTAAGTCTGCTGGATTGTATAATTCCAGGCCAGTTACAAAAAAACAGATTTCTTGGGCTGATACAATAGTTGTTATGGATGATGAGCAAAGGAAAGAAGTAGCAAAAAGATTTCCATCTATTTATTTGCAAAAGAGGATTCTTTCTTTGGGTATTCCTGATATTTATCATTATAATCAGCCTGAGCTTATCAATTTATTTAGGTTAAAAATGAAGGAATTATTGTAGCCATTCTTCAAACTGCTCAAATTTCTCACCACCAATATTCTGAAGCAAATTCTCACTAAGCACACTATAGCAGTAATCCATAATCTTCTTTAGATTAATTACATCTTCCTCATTATATTCTACCAATAGGTTCAGATAATATTTGTCACCTGTTGCTTTGTACATTCGCCAGAGGGTTAGAGCATCTCCACCATAGAATTTCCCAATTATTTTGTTTCTTTGTATATTGAATTGTTTTTCAATATTTTTTAGGCCGCCATTCAAGCCAAGCCTTGAGCAGCAATGCCTTAAATCTATATGCGGCAGATTTGGGAGAATATTGCAGCGTTTTTTTATGAATGGCAAATCAAAACTCGAGCCATTAAAAGTTATAATTAGTTTGTATTTTTTGAGCTCTTCTTTAAGGGCATGATAATTGAGGTTTATGCCATTTATCATGGTCTTAGTTTCCAGGCCATCATAAAGGCCAATAACTGTAATATCTGCATTTCTGCCAAGGCCTTCTGTCTCAATATCCAGGAAGACTGCTTCTTCTTTGAAAAAATCATATAAACGCCATGTCTCTGTTGAATGAAGCTTGTCTATAAAATAAGATGAATCAAAGGAGTAAAGGGCTTTCTTTGCTTTGATAAGCTGCCTGTTGAAATATGATTTTTTGTTTTGTGAGATGCCTTTTATTCTTTTCTTGTCTATGAAAGCCTGCCAAGTATCTATGTTTTGATGCCAGAGGCTTTTTTCCTTATTTTCAGCTACTCTCTCAAGTATCTGGAATGTATTTCTTATCACACAAGAAGTTTATGATTAATGTAGTTTATATAGCTCACGCGCATATTTTTGTGTCCAGTGTAAATCAAATTTTTCCAAATAAGCTACTACATAAGCTATATTTTCTATAATCAGCTATGTCCAGTGCTCTATCAACAAATCTCATTTTAATTTCCTTTCATTACGCCTCAAATGTCCTAAGAAGCAGTCAGGTTATTAATTGATTTTTCGAAATACTTCCTATTTCTTCAAGATTTGTCTTCCCTATGTAAGATAATCTTTCCCATTACATAGAAAACTACATTGATAACTTTCCTTAAGGGGAAATAGTAAACATTTGAGGTGAATTAAATGAAAGCAAACTTAGTCGATTTGATAATAGATAGAAACATTAGATTTCATATTATAGAGAAAGAAGTGATCAGGCTTCTCTCTAGCAAAATACCCCTAGACAGAAAAATCGCAATATGGAAAACAAAGATTGCCAAATTCGGCAATAGAGCCTATTACCAAGACAGGTACCTGATAAAAACATTTCCAAGTAGATACTAAAAACTGCAGTCCAATAGTAAAAATAATTAAAATTTAGCCCCGAAATCCCGAAAATATCGGCAAGTTCATATAAAAACGGTTAATTGCAATCGGGAGAAAGGGCTAAAAAAAGTAAGGGGCAAGAAAACAAAAAGTTTAATATATTGCATGTTGATATAATGATATATGAAGTTTAAAAATTGGTTTTCAACCAAACAGATCGGTTCAATATTCTTTGTTGTAGTTGGATTGTTTCTGTTTTCTGTCAAACCTGATGAAGCATTTGAAACACTTCGTTTTTTTGCTATTATTATGATTGTATTATCTGTCTTACAATTTTGGAATGAATCAGTTAGAAGATATAAAATTCTAGTACCTTACAAAAAAAATAGATATGATTCAGGAGCAGAAGAAAAAATTGCTGCTTACTTCAAAAGAAAGAATATTATTTACAATCATCATCCTGAAATAAAAGTTCCAAAACCATTTTGGATATTTACAATCCCTTTTGTAAATATTAAGTTAGAACCGGATTTTTTTCTTCCAGAATTTGATGTATTTGTAGAATATTGGGGTCTGATAAATGATCCCGAATACAAAAAGAAAAGTTATGATAGAAAAAAGAAGTTGTACAAAGATAATGCACTTGATTTTATATCATTATATCCGAAGAATTTGAGTAATTTAGATTTTGTTTTTACAAGTAAACTTTTAGATTTGATTAAAGAAAGAGATGGTAATCTAAGGAAATATAGATAGTTTTCTTGCCCTTATTTCTTGTTCTTGATGTTATCGCATTCGCTCTTTTTATGGAACGCCCCTTCTCCCGACTTTTCGGACGAAATTTGACCCCACTTTGTAGGGTCAAAGAAACTAACAACAATTAGTTGCAATTTTTTTCTATTGATGATTATTATGATAATTCATTTGTCGGAAAAAATAATAACAACATAGGGTTCACTCACGGCTAAAATTTTCTTTGAAAATTTTATCCTATTCCGAAAGGTAAAAACCATACTCTGTATGGTTTTTCCCTCTCTAGTCAGAGTTCACCAATGTTATTATTTTTCCCTCTCTATTATTATCAGACAGCACTTCGTGCTTCAATAATCTACATGATAATCAATAGAAAAAAACTCTTCGCCTATCGGCTCGTTTTGCCCCACTCTGTAGGGCAAAAGCAACTAACAAGAATTATATTCATCAAAAAAGACTTTCTAAAAATAGAAGGAGCCTCAGAAAATTACCCATATATTACCTCATGGTGATCAAAATCTTCAAACGAAACAAATTCTCTTGATACATCATAGGAAAATACTAAGACAAAATGTCCTATGTGAACTCTTTTTGATTCTTTCATATCGTGTCTTAGATTTTTGTAGTGCTCTACATCCCCAGAATTCACTACTTCACCTATCTTCTTCAATATTCTTTCATATATTAACTTATCTTTCTTTGATATCTTAATTAATTTCTTTTCAAGTTCTGGCTTAATCTCAAATTCACGCATGTTGGATGTGTCTCCTTAATTCATCGACACTACTGAATTTGACTCCCTTCTGTTTCTTTATTCTATTTAACTTCTCAATATACTCAGGTCTAAGTTGGGGCTCCAATAATTCTTCCTCAAACTTATTAATAACAAAATTTACAGCGTCAGATTTATTTTTTAATCCATACTTACCTTTCACGATAGTAAGAACCCTATCTTCACGATCTCCCAGATTGACAATTGCTTGAACCATATTATCACCTTTATTATAATTTATAATAAATAATAATAAAATATTATATAAATGTTTCGATTTTCTGGGACCTTTTATTCATTAACTAAAAAGATCTTCGAGCTTGATACGAAAGTCTTTTTTGAACTCGAAAATCCTAAAGACTTTATTTATGCAAGCTTAAAACAGTTTTTATGGATTTTCGTTTTCACTTCGTGAAAAGAATATAACAAATGTTACACATCCATAAAACGAACACTGCTAGAATTAATATTACTTCGCAAGGTGGGGCAAAAAGAGGAAATTATTTTTTCAAAGGCTCTTTTGCTTCAATAATTAATGCATCTTTATCTAG
>JAGLMD010000091.1 GCA_023140175.1 Nanobdellota archaeon
GGAAAGACAGAGGGGTGAACGCCGAGGGGGTGCGCCAATCGAGGCCAAAGAGACACGAGAGAGAAATGTTAAAGCTTGTGACCTGTAGCGGAGGAGTGAGTGACTGAAGGAGGAACTGCTTTAACTTGTTAAAGTGGATGGTGGGTCGGGTTTGTGAGGAGACGACTGAAGGAAAAAACGACGAAGCAGAAGGGAGAAAGGTTCAGATCTTAATAAGATGACATCTCCATTCTTCAATAATATGTATCTCAAAATTATCCAAAATTAAATCGGAATAACCCCAGAAATGTTCATCTTCAGTAATAAAATATTTCTTTCCTCCGTACTCATATTTTTGGTAGCCTGCAATAATTTTAAAATCATCATCCTCAGGAATATTTGTTCCTTTTTTTAACTCTCTTTCATTAACTAAAAATATTCTTTTGGCATCATTAATATTGTCATTCTTTTCTATTTCCTCATATCCATCAATAGTTGAGTCAACAAAGTCCTTCAGTTGAATCAAAACTTTAGATTTAAAAGTTGTACCTAGCATTTGGACATATCCACACTTAGACAAAAGCTCATTGCCAACTTTTATAATGCTAGTTTCAATATTCGAAGGAATAAATCTGTGCTTCTTTACATTTTTCTTCTTAAGATTTTCAGACAGATTTCTTAGTTTTTTGTAATTATCATAATGCAGGCAATCATAATCAAAGAATCTCTTAAATGCTTCGGGAATTTCAATATTTGCCTGATGGAGGATTGAACAATCATCAAATGCATAAATATTCAAAGGCATTTTATGCGATTACTAGTTCTTTCAGATCTGGGTTTTCTAATGAGAAAGGATGTTTGTCTTTAACAGAATCAATTATATAATTATAATATCTAAAAGTTATTTTTTCATCCCTTTCCTCGGATCTGATATTGCCTTTAAGGAAAGGTATTACTTGTTTTTCCAATGCAAATAATAAATAGTAATCGAACATGTATGCATTGTAATCATAATCATCTGACAGATTTTTAAATCTCTTTTCTTTAAAATACTTGCATAAATAGTAGCAATATTCTATCAATGCCTTAAACTTAATATCAGTTAATGTAGTTTCTCCTACACTATCTATTTCCGCATAAAGGTCTATTAAATCCACATATGTAGAGTTGACCCGTTGTATCAATAAAAATTTTTCTGATGTATCGATAAATAATCTTCTATGCTCGTTATCCGAGATTTCACTTGCACCTAGCTTACTCAACTCTAGAATTTCATTTTTTAAGGATGATATTTCATTATCATTCATTATTTTTTTTAATTTATTCTCCTCGGCATCTTTTGCTAGCTGCAGACCCTTATCTTTCAAAATGTATTTTTGATGTACTCTATCATCTATTTTATATTTCTCTATAGCAAACTTATCGTTTTCTTCCAATAATTTTAACTCTTGACAATAAGATCCAAACTTATTCAACGAGAATTCAAATTCAGTTGGAATTAAATGGAGATTTAGTCTTGCGAGTAATTTGTTTAATTTTGTTAAAGAAGTAACTTTACTATTTTCTGACGAATCCAGTATTAAGCAGATAGCTTCATCTTGTGATAGTATCATATATAACTCCTATGCATGCAGTTATCAGAATATATAAAAATATTACTATTAATCCCTCTTTTTCGCATACACTAACTTTCCAGAATGGGTATATTTAAATGTTTCGAGGGAAATCAGAAGAAGGGAATCTGAAGGGTTTTTACCAACCGAATTTGGGACAAGCGTTTGGGGAATTCTGGAGGGATAAGAGGTATAATAGGGAAATCAAAGAAGAGAATCTGAAGGGTAGGAGTTGTGATAGGGAAATCAGGTGAAGGCTAATTAGACCTCATGATTTGGGACAGGGGAATGGGGAATTTTTAGGAGGTGGGAGTTGTAATAGGGGAATCGGAGGGAGGGTGTTTTACCAACCGAATTTGGGATAGGGGGACGTGGTATTCTGAGGAGTTAAGTCTTAGATGAATGAGATATGGGTTGGGTTTTTTGAAGGCTATTAGACCCACAATTTGGGATAGGGAGAGGGAGTATTCTGGAGAAGAAGGAGGTATAATAGGGAAATCAAAGAAGAGAATCTGAAGGGTTTTTAGGTGACGGATTTGGGACAGGGGGATGGGGAATTCTTGAAAGCAGAGGGGCTGGAAGTGGGAAATTGGCGCATGGGGCCCCCAAGACTAAAAAAGAAATTATCATAAATACATCTGGAGAATGGAGGATAGGGGGTTATGTGAGGGAAATTGGCGGAAGGGGTAAGCCGAAGGGGAAACGGCGGAAGGGGTAAGCCGAAGGGGAAACGGCGGAGGGGGTAAGCCGAAGGGGAACGCCGAAGGGGTGCGCCAATCGAGGCCGAAGACACACGAGAGAGAAATGTTGGAGTGACGTAAACCTTGCGGAGGGAGTGAGCTGAGGAATGAGTTGAGTGATGAATGAGTAAACGAAGGCGTAACGGTCTCAACAAAGTTGAGAAGGTGGAGGGTGGGTTTGTGTGGTTACAACTAAGAGCACAAATGAAGAATGAAACGAATGACGAAGGGAAGGAGAAAAAATTTTAAAAATTTTTTTTATAGCATTTTATATAGTAGTGTGCTTTCTTTAATAATATGAACCGTAAATTTTTATTTGACGTTGGATGTGGAGCTTTCATAGAATTAACTTCCAGGGCTATTGGAGGACCTCCTCTATTCTGGGTATGTTCGCTTAGTTCAGGGGTAATTGAAAAAATTAAACAGGGGAGAGATAATAGAGTTATATATCGAGAATATTATAATGAAAACATTTCTAAGAAAACAGTAAACCTTTGTTATCCAAAGATAGGTAGAGATACTCCTATAAATTCTTAGAGAAGGCATGAGTGAGAAGAGAGAGGAGAAAGTTTAGCTTGTTAATTTTTAAAAAAAGCAGATACAAAAGCAATTATTAAGGTTAATAAAGCGATAGTAATTGTCCATACATTGTATTTTAATACAGGCAAAATTTCTGGTGACGTGATAGAAATTTCTGAATCTGAAAAGATAACCTGATCCGGAATTTGATCATCGTCTTCATATATATTTATGAGAAAGCTATATTTGCCTGATTGATCATATCTTAAAAAGCTACTCTCCCCCTCAAAAATGTCACTAATGGGATTATAAAACAATTCTATAGATACTGTTTCAGTAAGACCATCTTCTCTTATTTTGGATAAATCATATGAATCTAAAAATAGTACATTGATCCCCTTTATACCCATTTGATCTAGTTGAGTTTCGCTTTTATAAAGTCTAATTTTGGTATTGATATTTTGATTAGCCGCAAAGGCCCCATCAGCTGTAAAGTCTAATTTAATTATGCAGAGGGTACCATCCTTAAAGTTAAATATATTTTGTAAAGTAACGGATACCTCAGAAACAAAAAAACCGAAAAATAATAAAAAAGAGATAATCGATACAATTCCAAAAAGAATAATAAGAATAATTTTCTTTTTCATATGAATTATAGAATAATCATACGTATAAAAACTTGACGAATTTTGCAATTATGCTTGAAACAAGGAATGAGCAGAAAGAGAAGTGAGGAGAAGACGGATAATATTTCTTCTAAAAATTAAGACCTTTCGATAATTATTAATTATTCTCAACGGAGAGAGTGTATAAAACAAAACTAACTACAAGAATTCCGGCAATATACCACAATTTATATTTAATATCTGTAATCAAGATAATTACTACTAGCATTGTAGATAATGTCGAAATAATTTGAGAGGTATATCCTTCAAGATAGGTTTTCCATCTTGCCCAAGAGATTTCTTTCTCTTGCAGGATATAGCCTAAAATTATTAATATAATTGATATTATGATACCTATAACCCATGGATAAGTGATGCCAGCATATTTTATATTAGTAGATACTGTCTTTGTCAAGTGCACAATTACACCCAAGAGTAATATTACGAAACCTAATACAAAGGCCACATATCCAACCTCTTGTTTAATGGTTAAAGGCATAAAATTATTTAAAATATTTGTCTATAAAAAATTTTCCTATAGATTTATCCCAAAGGGGGAAAATTTATCCTGATTAGCTAAAATTTATCCCGTTTATTGTTGAGAAGGAGGAAAGGTTTAAATAAAATCAAGTCATCTCGACATATATGGAAAAATCATCTCCGGAAACCATTATGAAACTTAAATTTGAAATATTAAAAACACAGTGGGAGCATCATAGAGCAACCATCTTTAATTATGCTCTGTGGCTTATAACTTTATGGATATTTGGGTCAAAATATTTTGTAGTTGATAAATGGGATCACTACAACGAGTTTGCTGTTCATTCTTTATCTGTTATTATTGGTTTGTCTTTTGTTGCTGGTGTGATTATAGTAAATAGAATGAAAAAAGTTGATGGAATTAGAAAAGAAATGAAGAGAATAATTGGAGAGGATGAAAGGAAGTGGTATGAATGAAGGTTTTGTTGTAAACTGCTTGCAGTTTTGGGCGAGGGTAATAAAAATTGAAATTTTTAGGTAGCAATAAATGAAATGTTGAGAAATAATATTTCTGGCACCACTTAACGTGGTTTATCTGGTCTTAAAATAAGATTTTAAGGGTTTTGTGCAAAACCTGAGTGAGTGCAATGAAACAAATGACGAAGAGAAGGGTGGAGAAAGGATAAATAACTTATATAAATATCAAGAGATTAGTCATATTAATGAATAAAATAATGGCAGAAGAATTGTGGAGGGGTATTGCAGTATTTTTTATTACATTGTTTTTCATGAGCATTTTAATAACAGGAAGGCTCATTCCAGCTTCATTTTTTAGTCTCATAGGAATCCCATTGATTGTTGTAGTCCTCCACTTTATTGTGAAGATCTACATCAGAAGAAACGAAGTATACAAGCCAAAAAAATGGTCTTTAAAAGTCCTAATCCGAATACTGGCTGCAATATGTCTTTTTGAAATAATCATCGCTTTTATGAGCTTCACTACATATGGTAAAATAAGTACATCTTTTATTGTCTGGTTTGCTATCTGGTTTATTTTGCTGTTAATATCTATAATACTTTATCTTCTACGAAAAAATAAATGAACTCTACATAATTTAAAACAAAGAGTAGATGATTCTTGGCAATAGTTTATCCCAAAAGGGGAAAATTTATCCCGTTTATTGTCGATAAAAAGAAAGGAGTGGGAAAAGGAGATAAATTTTTATATCTGGAGGGATTCTTTTAGGAAATATTAGGGGAGATTAGTAAAAGATGGCAAATCCATTTAAACTTAGAGAATTTGTTAAATATAATTTCAATATCATTTTTTCTTCCACTAATAAGTCTAAGGCGATAAAGGATGCAAGCAAAAGATTTTTTATTAAAGAATTGAATAAAAAATTCGGCATAGCTAAACCCGTACAAATAGCTGAAGAATCTATCTGTTTACTTATAAAATCTAAGAAAATAGGTTCTATTGAGGAACTAAAAAAAAGTATTGAAAATATTCCATTTCTAAGAAATAATATCATAAATTTTGAAAAATTCGAGAATCAAATAAAGACTAGTAAGGAGTGTATTATTAGCAGAGACGATCTTGCCAAAATCGAATCAGAAGAATTCAGAAAAAAAATTCAAGATAAGCTAATGGATGAAACTAAAGATGAAATTGATAAAATAAGAAATGAAAAAATTCAAGATTTGGAAGAAAAAGAGAAAATATTGCTAAAAGAAGGAGAAAGGTTGGCCAAGATTAAGGAAGAGTTAGATTCTCTCCATATTGACGATGAACTGGTAGAAAAGGAATTTGAATATTTTACAGAAGAAGAACGGAAAGAAACCAAAAATATTTGGTGGAAAGAATTAGGATTCATTGGAGATCCGTTTCCAGGAGAAAATAAAGGATTAATACCAACTGTTGAAAGCAGATTTACGCACGAGAAGGATATATCGGAAGAAAAAAGGATTGAATTTTTTGACAATATCCTGATAAGAAATGATATTTTTAACGATTTTGATACAAGAATAAATAAAAATTTGGGAGATTTTCTTGGCAATTCATTTGTTATGATTGGTGGTTTTGGATCAGGTAAAAGCGTATTATTCGAATTTGTAGAAATGCATGCCTCAAAAAATAATATTCTTTGTATTCCTGTTTGGATTAATTGCAAAAAAGATATTGATGAATTATATAGGGATTTATATAAACAGATTTTACGTTCTCCCAACTTAAAAAGAAGATATAGTGAACTAGTAGGAATTGAATTGGGAAGCAGAGTAAATAATTTTGATAAGGAAGAGGTGTGTGATGTCTTGAGTGAGATTAAAAGTGTTGTGGATATTCGTGGTGTTTTGTTTATTATTGATGGAATGCATATAATGGAAGACCTCTCAAAAAATGCCTTGAAGTTTGTCAAATCTTTACAAAATTTATCTGAACCATTAAACCAATTTGGAATTAAGAGCACATTTATGATTGCTGGTGCCCTTAAATGGATAAATGATATTAAACAGGATTCGGGCTTATCTGGTTCCGTAAGCAAGAGGAATGTTATAACTTTACCTGAAGCAGATTCCTCTATTGCATATGAAATGTTTAACAAACGTTTCAAAGCGTTTTCAAAAGATAAAAATAACTTCTCACATATATCAAAAAATAATATTGAGAGGACGTACAAGATTTTAAGGAAAAGATTAAGCAGGCCTGTGTCTTTTAGGGACTATATAGATGAGCTAATCCCAAGTGTAAAAGAAGGGGATCTTAAAAACATATATATTAATCCATTATATTCCCATGAAATATTAAATAAGATATATAATCTTCTAGAAAAGGAAGATACCTCTTTATTCGAAAAAATTAATTACGTTAAAAAATATTTCTCAAAATATCCGAAGAACGTCATAAAAATTATGAAAGTTCTGATAGGAATATCTTCATTTAAGTCAAAGGATTCAAGATTCTTTAGTGAAAATAGGACTTTTTTAAGTCTTCTATTAAAATTTGGTCTAATAAAAGAGGGTATTAGTTCGAATACTGTGGGTGTTAGACCTAGTGATATAGTTAGCAAATTTGATGCAAAATTAAAAAATGAATTTGGATATCGCTTTAATGATATAATTTTGGCTCTTTCGCGAGAGAAGATTCTAGCTGCTGAAAATAAGAAGTTATATTACGAGGAGTTACCCGAAGAGATAAAAATTATTCAAAATTTGCTTATTCAGAATCCAGAATGGAAATCAGAACTTGAAGATATTTTTCAGGATGTTCTTAAAGTTCATTCCGAAATTATTGAAACACGTGTATTTTCAGAATCTATAGTGAATAAATGTAAAGATTCAATTTGTTTGCTCTTTTCTGCACTTTTCAAAATAATAAAAATACCCAATAAGGGATTTAAGGAGTTTCAGGAAATAAATGAATATATACTTTCTGAAGAATTAAAATGGTTGTTTGACTATATTAAAGTATACGAAACATTCTATAATAAAATATACAAAATTCAAAATGAAGGGGCAACGGAGAATGTTGTATATGCTGAACTAATCGCCGATTATAAAAGGGCATTTTTGGCTATTACAAAAATAATTCAAGATTCAGTTAGAACACATCATATAATGTCCATAAATCATCCTTTGTTTAAAATATCTGATATGGCTAGATTCTACAAAATACGGAAAGAGTATATGGAAACTAATTATACTAACACTGCAAAGGAATTTGGAATTTATTATGAAGAAAAAATGAGATTAAATCTACATAATATTTTTAGAATTAAGTATGGTGAAGATTATAGATTCAGTTTAGGAGTAAAAGTTAATCAGAGTATTAAGACTAATCAAGATAAGTCAGACAGATCTATTTACCATAAAAGAGATAATCCTAATTTTTTATACGATGCTGATCGTTTAGATTATGCTTATCTTATTCTAGACAATTATAGAGGTCAGAACAATAAAAGTCAAAATTGGAATCATGTTTTCTCTTATATTTTCTATTCCATCCCACGAAATACACTTGAACATTATTTTACCATTATTCACCCCTTTATAACTGGGGATGCGCATCATTGGCATAAATCAGTGTGGGAAGATAATTTAGATCATCTAAGAGAAGCCATGAGTTATTTTGCTAAAATATGTCAGTCTTTAAACAACAGCTACTTATTATTATTAGATGCTAATAATATTCTTATCGAAAAAGGTAACGATAATGAAAAAGGAAAGATTTATTTTTCATTCTATGCCGATTGTAAGGATAAAGATTCACTAAAACCGCTCATAATTAATACAACAGTATTTAATCGGATTTGGGCTTATATTGATAGTCTTATACAATCTGATAAAGAAGTGAAAATAAATTTTGAAGAACCATTGGATATTGAACATAAATTCAAATGTAAGTATGATGAGTTTATTGGTACGCTTGCATATGGAATTAAGAAACAAAAAATAAAATTAGAATTTTCTTCAGGAAATTACGTTTTAGTAAAGCCATAAAAAAATGAAACTCCACTCATACTTCTAGCCGGCCTTGCAGTAATTTTAATTATTCTTTATCTTGGTTTGACTTAGAGAAGTTTGTCCCGAAAGGGGAAAATTTATCAGGGTTATTTTTTAAAAGGAGGAAAGGTTTACTACTACTTGGTTTTGATAAAGATTCTTATAGTTTGACATTAAAAAAGGGTTAAATGGGCTTTTTTAAGCCAAAAGCGGCTTATTTATCTTTTATTTACTTTAAAATACTAAAAGAGTGTTACTGTTCTAGAATAGAGGCTTATAAAGCCTTAAAAATGGTAATATTTATAAACAGATGAATAATACAAAATACAAGTAGTTCAGATAAAAACAAAAAAGAGGAGGGACGGATATAGCCGAGAGGTCATATTCGAAAGATATGTTAAGGTACTGCCTCTTTTTTGTGGTGGTTTCTTGATAAATATTTAAAGAAGGTGAATAAGGGGATGAGGTGATTAACATGACTATAACATGGGGCAAAACCAAAGAAGTTAAATTTAATGGACCATATCCAATAAAAGACTGGGATCCGCCGAATAGAGCAGCTGTTTACACAATCATGAAGGGAGCTGATAAAGAAGGCTATTATAGCATCTTGTATTTTGGAGAATCTGAAAACTTATCTGAGAGGGGATTTTACAAGTCACATCACGCTTATCCTTGTTGGATAAATAAAGCAGGGTCTGATAGCAATCTCTTTATTGGAATCTACTTGATGCCAAACTCGACAAGAGAAGAAAGAAGAGAAGTAGAACAAAGCTTAATATCCGACTACAACCCAGATTGTAACAAAGAAGACTAACTCAGAAAATCAAGAACCCCGCAGCAGAGCTACGGGGTATGAATTTAGTTTGGGAATTGATACCGAAGCAAGCTTCGGGGTATTGAACCCTACAAGGAATAAAATGAGAGGAGGTGGAAAAAATTAAAAAAACATTTTTTGTGATAAGCATTATATTATGTATACTGCTTGTTATCGGATGTACGGGACCGCAAGGGCCTCAGGGAGAACAAGGATCGCAAGGACCTCAGGGAGAACAAGGATCGCAAGGGCCTCAGGGAGAACAAGGACAGCAAGGATCATCAGATGTATCACAAGGAGAACAAGGGCCTCAGGGAGAACAAGGGCCTCAGGGAGAACAAGGGCCTCAGGGAGAACAAGGACAGCAAGGACCAGTTGACATTTCTCGTGAGGAGTTTGACAATCTTACCGCAAGAGTAGATGTTCTTGAAGCCGCAGGAGAAGGAGAACAATAAGAAGAATAACACTTGTTAATATTTTTTTCTTTTTTATATGCTTTGAAAGAGTTTGAAGGAACGGATTTTGCTGTTTTGTGGCAATCTATAATAAGAAATGGGTTGTAAAGCTCCTAATTTTTAAGTAAAGCTTAAATAAAACTAAGTCTTCTCGACATATATGGCAAAATCCTCCCTAGATACTACTATTATGAAACTTAAATTTGAAAAACTAAAAACAGACTGGGAACAGTATAGGGCAACCATCCTAAATTATACACTTGGGCTTATTACTATATGGGTATTCGGAATGAAATATTTAGTTATTGATCTTTGGAAAGACTGTTCTGCATTAGCAAATATTTTTCTCATTCTTATTCTTTCTGTAACTATATCTGGAATAATATGCATTTCCTCTAGAATAAAGTTAATCGGAAAAATTAAAGAAGATATAAATGAATTAATTGAAGAATGTAAGAAATGAAATTCCACCCATACTTCTAGCTGGCCTTGCAATAATTTTGATTATTCTTTATCTTACTTAAAGCAATCTGAATTTCAATAAAAGCTTAGCAGCCGAATTTAACAGCCCAGTCTTCGCTGCGAAATTCGCTTTTTTTGCAATATTGTGTGAATATCCAACCATGACCTGATTCCAGTATTTGTTCGTTAAGATTATAATTGCCACAATAAACAACAGCAATAGTTCTTCCATAGCTTCCAGCAGTTTGTCCATCATCTTCGTCTACCAACACTGACGAACCCATAGGGCAAAGACTTGCTGTGAATTGTTTAGCCTCAGTAAAGCCATTCTCATCTTTTTCGGGTGTGTTGGTCAAAGCTAACCTTATTCTTATTCCGTCAATATCTAAGGTATCACCATCTACTATGTATTTTACTGTCCCAATAAAACATTTAGCAGAGCCTTTACATAAAGAAGTATCATGGGTTTGTGTGATGACAAACGAACGCATGAGTGAGAATGGGGTGGAGAAATGTTTTTATAACTCAAAGTATTCTCTTATCCTACAAGGGATATATTGTTTTATATTGAGCATTTGCGTAAGATTTATATATTAAAAACGCAATTTCTAGTTAGTGGGTGGATAATTTGGGATATGATAAGAAATGTAAGTATTGTGGCGCATTAACTGAGGAAATTAAAAAGAGTGAAGTAGCAGGCACAATATATCATTATCTTAAATGTCCGAAATGTAAAAAGGAAATTGCGAGAAGAGAGGAATAAATGGCAGGTCAAAAATCATTACAGAGTGTTGAAGCAGAGGGTGCTAAGAAATGCCCTGAATGCGGTTCAACAAATATAGATAAGAAAGATAATGAGATTTACTGCAAGAAATGTGGCCTTGTGTTAGATTAAGTTTTCTTGATTAAGTTATATAGGGTTCTTCATATTCTATTTCTTCATTACCTTTTTAAATCTAGACATTTTTTACTCATTATGCAAAAAATAT
The DNA here is from genome assembly GCA_023140175.1 of Nanobdellota archaeon. Lineage (GTDB taxonomy): Archaea > Nanobdellota > Nanobdellia > Woesearchaeales > WJIZ01 > WJIZ01. Next base: position 11,220 of record JAGLMD010000091.1, read on the forward strand.
ATATCCAGACGCACGGGTGTTCTACAAATTTCTCGGAATCTGAGATAATGGGGGGTCTGTTGGATAAGGCAGGATTTGATATAGTCAGCAAAATAGAAGATCCTGATATTATTATAATAAATACATGCACAGTAAAGGGAGAAACTACTTCACTAAGGGAAATAAGGAAGATCAAGGAAGAATTCCCGGATAAAAATCTGCTTGTTGCAGGATGCCTAACAAAAGAGCTTATCATTGAAATCAGAAAGATAACAGAAGATGCTTCGTTGATAAATACACATAATATAGCCAGAGTGGTTGAAGTTGTTGAAGAGATGATAAACGGGAATATTTTTGAGGCAATATCAGGCGAGGGTGAAAAGAAGATAAATATGCCTAAAATAAGGAAAAATCCGGTCATAGGCATAGTGCCAATATTAGCTGGATGTAATAATAAATGCTCATATTGTTCAGTGAAACTTGTAAAAGGAAAACTGATATCATATCCATGGGAAGATATTATCGGGGAAGTTGAAAATGCGCTGAAATCAGGCTGCAGGGAGATATGGGTAACAAGCCAGGACAATGCTGCATATGGCACTGAAAAGATCTGGAGGAGTTCTTTGCCCGAGCTATTGAATGATATTATTGCGATTGATAAGGGGTTTAAGATAAGGCTGGGCATGATGAATCCTAAGAATATAAGGCCGATAGTTGATGACCTTATCGAGGTTTATAAGAGTGATAAGATGTTTAAGTTTCTTCATCTGCCAGTACAATCAGGCAACAATGAAATACTGGAAAAGATGCGAAGAGGCTATTTTATAGAGGATTTTAAGGATATGATAAACAAATTCAGAAGAGAGATTCCTAATCTGACCGTATCTACAGATATAATAGCAGGGTTTCCTGGAGAGACAGTAGAACAGTTTAATGATTCTTTGGATGTTCTAAAGGAACTAAGGCCTGATGTCCTTAACATATCAAGGTTTATAGCAAGGCCGAGGACAGAAGCATTTTATATTAAGGATAAAGTGCTTGATGCTGCTATAAAAGACAGGACAAGGATAATGACAGATATATTCCAGAATATCTCGAGGATGAACAATGAGAAATGGCTTGACTGGGAAGGCGAGATATTGATTGATGAGAAAGGGAAGGCTGATTCATGGATTGGGAGGAATTTTGCTTATAAACAAGTTATTGTGAATGGCAGTTATAAGTTAGGCCAGAAAGTAGATGTTAAGGTTGCAAATACTACCATATTTGACTTAAGGGGAGAGAGGATATAGCCTCAAAATTAGAAACATATAAATACTCCCTGTTTCTTACTATATTCTATAAATGGGACAAGGAGAAGTAATAGCATTTTTGAAGAAGTACAAGAAAAGCAAGAGGTTCAAGAAAAAACCCTGGCTTAGTGTTAGAGAGATATATATGGGAATGAAAGGTTCTAAAAATGCTTCTGAGCTCGGCTCTGTAACTAATTCCTGTAAGAAATTAAGGGAATCTGGCATGATTAAGTTTAAGGAGATGGCTTCTAATAAGGCTAACAGGAAGATATACCATTATCAGCTAAAATAGAAAAAGAAATTTATTGTAAAAGGTTCCTAAGACCTTGCTTTAGCTTCTGTTTTTAACTGAAGGATACAGGACTAGCCCTTTAGGGCGTATTAAGAAAAACCATAAGGTTTTTCTTCAAAAGCTTTCTAGAAATTAGCTACACAGCGAATTAGGTGTAAGTATGAGCTCATACCCGTTTTTCGTCTGTGAAAAACGAATATGAGGCGATATAAATGAGTAGTGTAAACTCTGAAATAAAAAGGTTTTGCCATAGCATTGGTCAAAACTGGTACCATGTAGTGTTAGTTACCAAGAAAAGAGGAAAAATCTTCCAATGGAAAGAGACTAAAGTCATTGCTGAAAAAGCATTTGACTGGATCTGTAAGAGACATAATATAGACTTGTTCACAAAAGAAGTTATGCCTGAACACGTACATTTGTTTGTTTCTTGCCCTCCTGATTATTCAATCAGGAAACTGTTTAAAATTCTTAAAGGAGGAAGCTCTTACTACATAAGAAAAGAGTATCCTTCTTTGAAGAAATATAAACATCTATGGAACAGGGGAACTATGTATAGGAGCATAGGTAATGTAAATGCAGAGACAGTAAAGCACTATATCCAGAATTCGAATAGTTGGTCAAGAACCAAGCAGAAGAAACTATGTTGAAAATGGGCG
>JAGLMD010000092.1 GCA_023140175.1 Nanobdellota archaeon
AATTGGCTCAAATCCTGTCCTAGTACCATCCGGATTCAATAGCTCAACAAGAACAAGATAATCTTTAACTTTGTCCAACCTATCTTTAACAGCATTTAAATCCTTAATTACTTCTTTATTGAATCTTGCAGAATTTAAATCTCGTATGGCTGTGTTTAAACTGTAGATATAGTTTTGAGTATATGGAATAGCTCCTTGATTAGTTATTGGTGGGCAACCTATAGATTTACCTGCCCCCTCTAATACAAATGGTGATTTATATATAGCCATATTATTACCCCTTACTATAGAAGAATGAAATTTTATTTTTAAACTTTGCTGAATTATATTTATGTCTTCTTCAATATATATCCATCTGAAGTATCATCAATTGTGAAGCCTTTCTTATTTATATTATCCCTTATCTCATCTGATTTCTGCCAGTCTTTTGCTTTTCTGGCTTTTAGCCTTTCTTCTGCTAATTGCTTTATCTCTTCTGGGATGTCTGTTTTTTCATAATTCATGACTCCAAGAACAGAATCAAAATCAAGCAAAGTTTTCTTTATCTTTTCAGCATCTTTTTTGCTTATGTCATCAATAAGCTTATTTACATTTCTCATAAATACAAAAATTGTAGATAAGGCTGAGGCAATATTCAGATCATCGTCCATTGATTTTTCAAAATCCTGTTTTGCTTCTTCTATGAGCTTTTTTGCTTTGGTGTTATCTTTTTCTGATTTTGTGTTGTCAAGCTTAATGAATAACTCTGTAAATTTCTGCAGGATACTTTTTGCTTCTATGAGATCCTTTTCCCTAAAATCAAGCTGCTGTCGATAGTGTGTTGACAAAAGTTCGTATCTTATGGCTATAGGATCATAACCTTTTTTCAGCAAATCTCTTAGGGTAAAAAAGTTTCCTTTTGACTTTGACATCTTTTCGCTGTTTACGATCAGATGAGCACAGTGAAGCCAGTAATTTACAAACTTCTTTCCGGAGTAGGCTTCTGATTGTGCAATCTCATTTTCATGATGGGGAAATATCAGGTCTACTCCGCCTGTATGAATATCAAATGTATTGCCTAAATATTTCATTGACATAACACTGCATTCTAAATGCCATCCTGGCCTTACTTTGCCCCATTCTGTGTCATAGTAAATGCCGCGTTTTAGTTCATCTAACTTTGATCTTTTTAATAAAGTGAAATCTCCCGGGTGGTCTTTTTCATATTCATCTAAATCAACTCTGGCGCCTGCTTTCATCTGAGAAAGGTCTATTTTTGAAAGCTGACCATATTTTTTGAATTTTGCAAGAGAAAAATATACTGAATTGAGTTTTTCATATGCAAAGCCTTTTTTTACCAGGACTTTGACAAATTCTATCATATCATTGACATGCTCGGTTGCTTTTGGGTAAATGGATGCTGGATTTATGTTTAGTGTATCCATGTCTGTAAAGAATTCTTTTGTATATTTTTCTGTAAATTCTTTTAAAGGCAATCCTTCTTTTTCAGAATCTCTTATTGTCTTATCATCAATATCTGTAATATTCATGACATGCTTTACTTTATATCCCCTGTACTCAAGATATCTCTTTAGCAAATCAACAAAGATATAGCTCCTGAAATTACCTATATGAGCAAAGTTATAGACTGTGGGACCGCATGAGTAGAATCCGGCTTCTTTGTCTTTTATGGACCTGAATTCTTCTTTCTTTTTGGTTAATGTATTATAAAATTTTAATGCCATCTTATCATGCCTCAAATAGAGTTGTACTTAAATATTTTTCTCCGCCGTCTGGGAGAATGACAACTATAATGCCTTTTTTCAATTCTTTTGCTTTCTCTAATGCAGCATATAATGCTGCTCCGGATGACATTCCTGCAAATATGCCTTCTTCTTTTGCAAGTTTTTTTGCTGTCTCGTAAGCGTCTTCGTCCTGAATTAGAATTTTTTCATCTAATAGTGTCTTGTCATAGATTCCCGGCTTATATGCTTCTTTCATGTTTTTAAGCCCCTGAATCTTATGGCCGAGTGTTGGCTCTACACCAATTATCTTTATTTCTGGATTATGTTCTTTTAATTTTCTGGATATGCCCATTAAAGTTCCGGTAGTGCCCATGCCTGCTACAAACATTGTTACCTTGCCTTCTGTTTGTTTCCAGATCTCTTCTGCTGTGCCATTGTAATGGGCTTTCCAGTTATTTTCATTGTTAAACTGGTCAAGAAGGAAGTATTTTTCTTTTTCTTCTCTTGCAAGAGTATATGCTTTTTCAATTGCGCCGTCTGTTCCTTTTTCTTTTGGAGTAAATAAAATATCTGCGCCTAAGGCTTTGAGAATTTTTCTTCTTTCTATGCTGACTGATTCTGCCATTGTGAATAATGATTTATATCCTTTAACTGCAGCAACTAAAGCTATGCCAATGCCTGTATTTCCTGATGTTGGTTCGAGAAGGATTTTATCTTTAGTCAGTTCTCCAGATTCTTCAGCTGCTTCTATCATAGATAAGGCAATCCTATCTTTAATTGAGCCGCCTGGATTTGTCCTTTCTAGTTTTGCATAAATTTCAACTTTATTATTCGGATTTAGTTTGGATATTTTTACTAGGGGTGTATTGCCAATCAGACTTAATATGTTTTGTTGCATGAATATCACCTTTAAGTATTGATTAAAATAAAGGGAGCGCTGGGACTTGAACCCGAGGGAGCCTTTTCGACAAATTCGAGCAGAGCTCGAAAAGGTTGCAAGGAAACCTTGCAACAAGCCTCGGGAAAGGGTACGGCACCTCGCTAAGCTCGGAGTCGCACGAACCGCTTCCTTTTCTGAATATTTTTTGAATCACCTTTAAGTATTGATTAAAATAAAGGGAGCGCTGGGACTTGAACCCAGGAAAAGTCGCTTTCTTCTGTACAACAGCTGCAGGTTCGGCTTTTTTATCTTTCGATAAAAAATCGACCGCAGTAGCCGCTGTGCCACGCTCCCGAACGTAATAAGGACTATGAAGAATTAACAGCAACAGCAACACGGTGCTTTTAACATAAGAGTAGAAAATTGAAATAAATATTTAAATGTTTGGGTTTTACTGATTAAGATGCATATAGAAGAGATACTGTATAAGGATAGCAGGATCAAAATACTGACAGATAAAGAGAGATTAGTAAGGGCTGCTTATGATGAATTAGTAAAACAAAGAACATTGATAGAGGAGTTTATTGAGAAGAATAAGATTTTTGAGAGTTCTTTGAAGCCTTTGACAGTACCAGAAGATGCGCCTGAAATCGTTAAAAGAATGGCTGATGCTGGCAAGATAGCAGATGTCGGGCCTATGGCTGCTGTTGCTGGAACAATAGCCGAGTATATTTGCAAAAAGATAGTGGAGCAGGGGGCGAAAGTTGCTGTTGTTGAAAATGGAGGGGATATATTTGCGATAACAGATTTGGATATAAGAGTGGGATTATTTGTTGGAAGAAATAATTTATCCGGGAAGATTGCTTTTAAGCTGGATAAGAATGTTACACCCATTGCTATATGCTCCTCGTCTTCTTCCATGGGGCATTCTATAAGTTTTGGAAAGTGTGATTTGGCAACTGTGTTTTCCAGAAAAGGAAATATTGCAGATGCTGCTGCGACTGCTTTAGCTAATAGAGTAAAAGAAGAGGGAGATATTAATCCTGCTTTAAAATGGGTTTCTGGCTTAAATGGGATTGAGGGTGCTTTAGTTATTAAGAATGATAAGATAGGAGTTATTGGCAGGATTCCTCCTTTGGTTAAGAGTGATGATGATAAGATTAAGGAGAAAGTCACCAAAGATAAGATGTACAGGCTTTAGAGCTTCAAACTCATAGCTTTATATGGGCACACAGGAATGCAGGCTTCACATGCAATACATTTCTCTGGATCAAAGCCGACTTTCATTGTTTTTCTATCTTCTATGAATAATGATTGTGTTGGACAATGAGGAATGCAGGCAGAGCAGTTTGTACATTTATTTTCATCCCTTATTATATCTTTGCTTAAAGGCTGCATGTTCACCTTCAGGTTCTCCAGATATTTTATTGCTGCGTTGTAATTCTCATCTGTTCCGGATATTTCAAGAATAAGCAGTCCTTCTGGTTTTGTCTGAGCGTGAAGGATGTTAAAGTCGAGATCAAATCTTTTTACTACTGTGCTGATGATAGGCTTATCTAATAATGATTGAGGAAATTTAAGGACTAATTTATTTCTCATTGGAATATCTCCTTTTTTGGCTCTTTGTAATTAAGAGGCTTTTGGGTTTTATCTGTATCAGATGATGGAAACAATTGTGCCGGCCTTGAGAGAAGAAATTTTCCTTGTTTGATTTCCTGTTTTAGTTTTTCTGCAATCTCTAATGCTTTGTTATAGCTGGATAAAGAAGATGTTTGGACTTCTTTTCCCTTGAACTTTATTTTTCCTGACTTTAGTTCTGCGTATGTCACATGGCCTAAATCAGATGATTTACATATTGGATAATCATTTCCATAGTCAACTATCGGCGCTGAGATGTCTTCATCCTTTATTGCTGCATATTTTGCTACTTCTTCATCTAATAAAGGGATTGGCACCCCTATACCTACTGTTAAAGTTGCACCATAACCCTGCATAGAGGTTCCCCTTAGATATTCTGCATCCATCTCTTTCAGATTGCCTACAACAGCCAAAGTACCTGCACCACCTGTCGGGATGTCTTTGTTGTTTCTTTCTGCATTAGGATTATGCTGGGTGCCATACCAAGAGATATAACCTTGCGCACCTGCAAGCCAGATTCTTGTGCCTATGCCTATTGTCTTGTATAATGGGTCTTTTAATAAAGGAGAGAGCTGGCCTGCTGATGAATAAGTTATATTTTCTCCGCTTGGCTTTAATGTTCCCATATAAGTGTAGATAGTTTTTTTACTTAGGTTGACTGCTGCATTATAGTTTTGATAGCAATTCCTGGGATTATAAAGAATTGCTTCGTTGAGGTCTTTTATATTAATCCATGTATCTAATTCTTTTCTTGGGTAGCAATCTGTACCATATGCGTGCACTTTCAACCTGACATCTTTGCCTTTGGCTAAGTCTTCTATTACGTGGGCTCCGCCGTAAGCGAATTTTCCAGGATGAATTTGGTTGCGGGGATCGTTCCATTGGCATGCTGTTGCGCCAATGTAGAGATCGACAGCTGCTAAACCAGTGTAGGCGGGCACTTCATTGATATAAGCTTCTCCACCGCCAGATTTTATTTTTGGATTGGAATGTCCGAAGTTGATAAACAATCCTGAAGAGCACATTGGACCGAAAGTTGCGGTTGTTACAACATCTACTTCTTTTGCTGCTTCCTTTAATCCTTTTTTATCTACCAGTTCAATGAATTCATCTGCCCTGAGGACTACTGCTTCATTGTTTTTTATCTTTTTATTGATTTCTTCGTATGTTTTTGGCATAGTTTAGTTTTTCGAATTTTTATTTAAATAAATGCTTGAGAGAAATATTCTTATTGGAATTTTTTAAAAATTGCTGTTTTTTGGAATTGATTATCAGAATTATGTATATTGAGATTATCTTTTATGACAGTAATAATCGATAAAATTATAAATGAATGATTCAAAAAAGAATGACATGGAATTGAAAGAGATTGAAGAGATCGGAAAGATGAGCCAGGAAAGATTCCAATCCCAGAAAGAACATTATGAATTCTTAATGTATCAACTGCAGAGCCATATGATCGAGATCGATGACAGGAAGACAAATGGAGATCTTCATTATTTAAATGAAATTGCAGATATTGCTATTCTTGCCCACCTTCTTGCTAAGTGCGAGGGTGTTGAAGATTCTGTATTTAAGGAAAGATATAGAAGGTTTAAGGAAAAGATTGAAGATAATAGTTGATTTAGAGTAATTCTATTATTTTGTATTTTTAATTATTAGGAAATAGATTATAAACGCACCAAAAACTGAGATTATAAATGATACTACTGTACCTAAAAGCAATCCTAAATGAACATAAGAATATTTCAATGAAATAGAATAAATAACTACATTGATTGTTGAAATAGATGTGGATTTCATCATGGCAGAAGAATAAGAACTTCCATGGGCTAAATGAGTAATAATAATTGTAGAAAGCATCATTGCTGGAAAAGAAGCAAACATGCCCCCCAATAGAGGACCACCTATTTTTGCAAGAAAAACAGCTAAGGATATTACTGTTCCAGCCAAAATTCCCCTTGTAACAAATAATTTTAAATTATATTTAACTCTCTTTCTACTATGTTCTCTGATGTCCATTCTTTTTTCAAGAATCAGATAAGTTGTTATGAATAAGATTAAGTAGATAAGTATTGAAACCCAGATATTATCTATATTTATAGATACAAAAAAGAACGCTAAAATAAACCATACTGACAAAGAAGTTATGACGGAAAATAAAAAATTTTTATTTGAAAGCATAATATAAACTAAAGAGAAGATAGAACATAATCCTATACCTATTGGCACTATCTCTGCTGCTTTTGAAGCAGTATATACATCTTGAGTCCATCCGATAAAGAACAGGCTAATTAATGCAGTGGAGGGGAATGCTATGATAATTCCCCCCAATTTAGTTCCATGTTTTTCAGCAATAACTGTTGCCAGAATAATCCAGACACCACCTACTAAAAAACTTAATAATAGTTTTGCTACAAATAAAGTGTTCATTATTCTTTTACAAATCTTACTACTCTTTATAAAAATTTATCCTGAGACAGGGTGAAAAAATAGTTATAGAATGAGGTTAGAAAAAGCAAAACATTTATAAATAACATATGACTTTCTATTCATATGAAATGTAGTTCATATTATTTGTTTTTTGATACTATATCAAACAAGACAAGGATGGCTATCATAGAGTCCCTTTTGAGAGGACCAAAGTCTGTTAATGATATATGCGGGAGTATAAATGAAGAACAGAGCAAAGTGAGCCATAGTTTAAAGAGAATGGTGGAATGTAATTTTCTTGATGTAAAGAGAGAAGGAAAGCAAAGAATTTATCGGTTAAATCAAGAGACGGTTGTGCCTATCTTAAAATTGGTTGATAAGCATGTTTCAAAATTTTGTAATAAAGAATGTATGAGGAAATAGAAAAAATGAAAGTATATATGGATAATGCTGCTACAACAAGAGTAGATGATGAGGTATTTGAAGAGATGAAACCGTATTTTACTGAGAAATATGGTAATGCGAGTTCTCTTCATAGTTTTGGACAGGAAGCGCATGAGATAATGGAGATTTCCAGGGAGAAAATTGCTAAGCTGATAAATGCCGAACCAAAGGAGATTATATTTACTTCTGGAGGGTCTGAATCTGACAATATGGCAATAAAGGGGATAATGTGGAAGAATAAGGATAAGAGAGACCATATTATAACCAGCAAGATTGAGCATCCTGCTGTATTAAGGACGTGTGAGTTTCTTGAAAAGCATGGCTTTGATATTACTTATGTTGGTGTAGATAAAAATGGTTTAGTAAATCCTAAAGAGATTGAAGATGCAATAACTGATAAGACTAATTTAGTCAGTATAATGCATGCTAATAATGAGATTGGAACAATCCAGCCAATTGAAGAGATTGGTAAAATATGCAAAGAGAAGAAAGTAATTTTCCATACTGATGCTGTCCAGACTGTTGGAAAGGTTCCTATTGATGTGAAGAGATTAGATGTTGACTTACTAAGTGCAAGCAGCCATAAGCTGCATGGGCCTAAAGGGGTTGGTTTTCTTTATGTAAGAAAAGGATTACAGATAGATGCATTGATTCATGGTGGCGGGCACGAGTCTGGGAAAAGGTCTGGTACTGAAAATATACCCGGAATAGTTGGATTTGGAAAGGCTTGTGAAATGGCTATGGATGAAATGGAAAAAAGGAACAAGAAATTAATAATGTTGAGAGAGAAGCTTATCAATTGTGTGCTTGAGAAGATACCAAAAAGTTATTTGAATGGTGATAAGGAAAAAAGACTGCTAAATAATGCTCATTTTAGATTTGACTATATTGAAGGAGAGGCACTGTTATTAAGGCTTGACATGGAAGGTATTGCCGGCTCAACTGGAAGCGCGTGCTCAACAAAGTCATTAAAGCCGAGCCATGTTCTGATGGCTTTGGGTTTAAGTCCTGTACAGTCTCATGGATCATTAAGGCTTACATTGAGTAAATACAATACAGAGGCAGAGGTTGATTATGTATTAGAGAAGCTTCCGAAGGTAATAATGGACTTGAGGAGTATAAGCCCATTGAATGATACTAACATAGATGATTTTCCAGATGAGGACATTAATCATGGAGCAGGAGAGTATGAATAAAGGAGTGAGGAGATATGTATTCAGAAAAGGTAATGGAACATTTCAAGAATCCGCATAATTTGGGAGAAATAAAGGATGCAGATGGAATAGGCAAAATAGGAAATCCTACATGCGGAGATATTATGTGGTGCTATATAAAGGTAAGAAAGAATGAAAAAGGAAAAGAAATTTTAAAAGATATAAAAGTGAAGACTTTTGGTTGTGTTGCTGCTATTGCTACTTCTTCTATGATAACTGATCTTGCAATGGGCAGAACACTAGAGGAAGCTAAGAAATTAACAAAAGATAATGTAAAGGATGCACTTCAGGGACTTCCAAAAATTAAAGTTCATTGCAGCAATTTAGCGGCCGATGCTCTCCATAAGGCTATTGAAGACTATGAGAATAAGAAAAAGAAAGATAATCAAAAAAATTGAATTGTATGATTATTTTATTAGTTTTGAGTATATTGCTTTGGAATGCTGACATGGTTTGCCATCCCCAGAACATAGGCTAACGCAGCAACCCAAATGCACTAAGCCGCCTTTGTGCTCACATAATATAAGCTCATCAGGACTATCCGCAAAATTCCCACTGCATATTTTGCAATCTCCCATTTTTAATCGCCCTCTCCCCTATAAAACCTCGCAGAATCTTCCGGGGTAATAGAGTTTATAACGGTTTCGGTTGAGAACTCAAACCCTGCCCAAGTTGCAAGCCTCGGAGTTATTTCAATATGAAAATGAAGGTTATCTTCTGGCGGCGAATAGTGAATATAATAGTTGAAAGAGGTGTTCATCTCCTTAAGCTTTGCAAGTACCTTCTTCATTATATCTGCTAGATCATCATAATCCTTATCTTTGAATTCCTGCATAGTCCGCAAATGCCTTTTAGAGAATACCCAAATTTCATAATTGAACCTAGATGCATAGGGTGTAAAGGCCACAAAATTGTCATTTTCAAAGCACCTTCTATGGCTGCTTTTTTCTATTTCAATAATCCTGCAATATGGACATTCTGATTTTATTTTGTATGCTGAGCATTCTTCCCTAATTGCCTTTGGTATAAAATTTAATGATGCGATTTGTGTATGGGAATGTATTAATGATGTGCC
>JAGLMD010000093.1 GCA_023140175.1 Nanobdellota archaeon
TTTGAAAGTTCGATTATTCTTGAGTTGTATATCTTGAATAGCTCAGATAAATCTTCTGCAGATAAATCCCAGAGCTGTTTATTGTGATCAGGGGTTTCTGCTATTACTTCATGGGAGCCATATGCTGAGGCAAAAGTAAAGAAATCATTATGGGTTTGGATTACTGGATTACCTTCAATGTTAACTGCGGGAAATTTGTTTGGAAACCACCTAAATTTCCATGAATTGCCTAAAGAAATCCTTCCAATCTCAGGAGGAGTTAGGTTTTCGTTTCCTGGACAGAAAAAACATGTGCCATGCTCGTTATATTCTGTTTCTTTTTTGAATTCCTGCTTTCTTTTCTTCCTGTCTGCAGCTATAATTACCCACCTATCCAGAATATAGTCTTTTCTAAGTTCCATCATGGTTTTTTAACCCCTACATTGTTTACATACATGAATACATTTAAAAGAATTTCACACCACTTTATAATGATAATAATGATTTAAATATAGATTGATATTGATTTTAGATATAGGTGAATAAATATTGGCTAAAAAGAAGAATGCTACTAAAAAAAAGGAAGTTTCTAAAAAGAAGAAAAAGGCTTCAAAACCACCTATAAGCGGGATTAAAATTGAGATAACTGTTCTAAAGAGGGCACCTGAGAAGCGTGCCTTTATCCTAGCAGACGGGAGGAAACTTAAAGATTTAAGAGAGCTTGCTTTTGCTTTAGAAGATATGGCAGATGAGGTATTCTGGCATCATGTTAATGATACGAAAAATGATTTTGTTAATTGGGTTGAAGATGTCTTTAAAGATAAAGAGCTTGCTGAATCTATTAAGAATGTTCGTGATAGATTTAATACACAGCTTGCAGTTCTTAGACATATTGTCAGAAAGATATAAGTTATTCTCGTTTTCAAAATGTTTATATAGGATAAGTATTTGCATGAGTTAAAAAAGCGGAGGTCATACTTATGACAGAAAATAAAAAACATATTTCCCCTATTGAAGAAGAGAATAAGGAACACCTGACACATAAACATCCTAAAAGAGCACAAAAGGATAATTTATGGAAGATTATTTCAGGAGTATTACTAATTCTGCTCATCATATCCATATTTACCAGCACTAAAGGGAGCGGAGAAGAACTGAATACACAAGATGCTGGCAATAAAGCTGTATCTTTTATAAACGATAACCTGATGCAGCCTGGTACAAGTGCAAAAATTGTTGATGTGGTGGATGAAAATAACTTATATAAGATTAAGCTTGATGTGGGCGGAAGGGAGTTTGAATCTTACCTGACAAAGGATGGCAATATGTTATTTCCTAGTGCTATTGATCTAACTGAAGAGATAAAAAAAGAAGAAGAACCAGCTGCTGCTGCACCATCGGGAGTTGAGAAGAGCGATAAACCCAAAGCAGAGTTATTTATTATGAGTTATTGCCCTTATGGAACACAAGCAGAGAAAGGCTTTATTCCTGTGATGGAGCTTCTTGGAGATAAAGCAGATATGAAAATCAGGTTTGTACATTATGTAATGCATGGAGAAGAAGAGGATACTGAGAATAAGAGAGAGATGTGTATAAGAGAAGAACAGCCTGAGAGATTTTTAGGATATATGGTATGCTTCCTGGATGCGGGAGATATTGAAGGATGTACTGCTAAGGTAAATATAGATACAGATAAATTAGACGAATGTATGGAAACAAAGGCAGGCCGATATAATGATGCAGATTCTGCTTTAAGCCAGGGTTATGGTGTGAAAGGAAGCCCGACATTAATCCTGAATGGTGTTCAAACTGGCTCAGGAAGGAGTCCTGCAGCCTATTTATCAACGATTTGTTCTGCATTTAATGAACCACCAGAAGAATGCGATGAGAAAGTTTCCAGCCAAACGCCCAGCCCGGGATTTGGCTATAGTGAATATGATGGAAATGCCATTGCAAGCTGT
>JAGLMD010000094.1 GCA_023140175.1 Nanobdellota archaeon
TTTTATTCTTTCTTTTGAAACCATACGTTCTAACAGGGTGAATACCTTAATAAAAGTTGCTATTTTAATGCATCTGTCCTTTTTGTTAATTCTACAGAATCATCCTGAGCAGTTAGGCAGTCATTAACATCATTCTGTATGAATTCATATGTACTCCTCCACTGGAACATCCTATCACTAGGATTCCACAATTGATTGATACAACTTTGAATACTCTTGAGCCATACTTATTATAGAGAAATTATCCTGAACGTGTTTCCGACATATACCAGGATCGATACTATCAACCTGTTTTACTGCTTCAATCATATCACTCGTAGAGTCTACGATAAATCCTGTTTTCCCGTCTATCACAATTTCCGGGACAGAGCCTTTTCTGAATGCCAGGATTGGTGTACCGCACGCCATTGACTCGATCATTACAAGCCCAAATGGCTCGCCCCACTGAATGGGAAATAAAGTAGCCCGGGCATGCCGATACCATAATTTATTTTGCTCTCTACTGATTTCTCCGATGTAGATAATCTGTTTGTCGCAGTCCAATAAAGGTTTCATTACTTTTTCGTAATAATCATTATCAGCAAGGTATTTGCCTGCATCAATACACAGGTCAATAGACTTCTTTAATTTTTCAAAAAACTTTCTATCTTTCGCTTTGTTCTGAATATTACCGGCTATGATAAGTTTAGAGCCTGTTTTTCTTGCAACTTCTATGGCTATATCCTGCCCCTTGACTTTAGTTATTCTGCCGATAGTAAATAGATAGCTTTCTTTGTCTGCCTCATTTTTAAACGGATACTCTTCAACATTAATTCCATGATGTATAACATTCATGGCATTTACTAAGCCATGATGCTGCCTTTTTTGATATTTGCTTATCGGGACAAAATACACATTAGAAGAAGATGTCAATGCTTCAGACCACTGCTTGAAATGTCCTTTGTCTTGAGGGGGGACATGCAGGGTCATCACGATTGGAACAGGGCTTTTGAATATCCCCTTATGAATACACTCCACCATTGCTGCATCATGTAAGTGTATTATGTCGATGTTACCCTTACCTGCCCTTTCCAGTGCCTTAAAAAGGTGCAGACGCATGCTTTTACGCTGCTCTGGAGTATCCTCGTAGTACTCACCGAAGCTTTGCTTGACAGTCACGAATTGTTTGCCGGTAACTTTGGAATCACCTGAACAGGCAACAATCGAACGGTGACCTAAATTATGAAGTCCTTTATCAATATTATAAATGACCGTTTCTATAGGGCCATAGCCAATGTCTGAACTGATCGGCTGATTAAGGGTTGCCACCTGCAACACAGTTATCTTTTTATCTTGCTTCTTACCTTTATCTTTTCCCATTTTAGTTGACATACTTTTTATTCTCAGAATGGATAAGATTAATGATATTGCGTTTAAATAAGTATCTGAATTTGACGTAAAGCTAATAAATACCAAAAATATAAACGAGCCCATAGTGATATCTTGGGGGATAAAATTGAGGATTGTTAATCCTGCAGCTTCATTGTACTTAAAGATAGGAATAAACCTGAAT
This sequence comes from Nanobdellota archaeon, assembly GCA_023140175.1. Classification (GTDB taxonomy): domain Archaea; phylum Nanobdellota; class Nanobdellia; order Woesearchaeales; family WJIZ01; genus WJIZ01. Next base: position 1,553 of record JAGLMD010000094.1, read on the forward strand.
CTGCATATGAGCCAATGAGGTTTCCAGCATTGATTCATAAGATGCGTGAGCCGAAATCCACATTCCTTATTTTTAGCAATGGAAAATTGTGTGCATAAGACAAAAGATATGAAATCTGCAAGAACTGCAATAAAGAATTATTTCATTCTTTGAATTTGTAGATAAATACTTTTCTATAGGGTAAAGAATTTGATTTGATTTTTTTATATAGGACTTGCTTGCTTTGTCTCAGCCTCTTTAGATTCACCACAACTGAGCCAAACGAAGCATTTGTTTTTTCAGCAATTTGCCTTGCAATGAACCATTCATCCCTATATTTTCTAAGGAAAACTGATACTTCCTGCTGCCCCATAGTTATTATGTTTCTATAGGACTTTTTAAATGGTTCGGTTTTTACTCAGAATTTATTCTTTAAAATGACTCCAGCATGGCATAATTATTCCAGTATTTTCAGACCACTTATGAAGCTTTATTGACTGCTCGTTAAGGTTGAATCTTGCAAATAAATTATTATCGCTATGAACAGTATAATTTCCATTATCTAAATCTTTCATTGATTTTTGCAATGCATTGATAAAATCAGTTTCTGACTTAATGTCTTTTTCAGTAAGTTTAATAGCGCCAACTTTAGTATAGCCATCAAGTTTGTTAAGAGAGATATGCAGTTCTTTGCCGATTATACTTACCATTCTTATCTCCCCCACTGACCTTTAACTTTATATTTATCATCAGTTAATATGTCAGGAATAGTAGATACTGAAAAATGCTCTGCATTTTTGGTTTTTTGAGTATGCTCAGAATTGCTTTGCAATTCCGACATATTAGTTAATCTTTTAGGTTTTTTAGTTATAAATCTGAATAAAATGTAACCTATAATCAATCCTAAGGTTATTAGTATCCCTTTTTCCATTTTAAAAACATATATGATGCACTTATATTTAATGGTTTCTAACTTTTTAAGCATACTTATATTCTTTCACAAATTTATTTTTCAATGTCTTTCTTTCTGAGCTTTTTTAAACACTCATCACAATAATACATTGCCGGCCTTCCTGAAAGAACAGTAAACCTTTTTCTGCACATCCTGCAATATTTAACGATTTTATAAGTTGTCATCTTTTTCTATAACACTCCCTACAGTAAACTGGCTTGCCTTCTATTGGCTTGAATGGAACTTCACATGCATTTCCACATTTAACACATGTTGCTTTATACATCTCACGCTTACTAAACATTCTTCTTAAATTGTCCACATAAGAATCATCATGGGGTCTTGTGTCTTTTTTTCTCATAGTATAATATAATAATACTAACCTATTTATAATGCTTTGTACAAAAATTACATTGTGTAAAGCACAGTACAAAAATTATATAAACGAATCAAAGATTGAATATCCATGAACATACTCTTTGTATATCCTAAATACCCGGACACTTTCTGGAGTTTTAAGCATGCCCTAAAGTTTGTCTCAAAGAAAGCAGGCTTGCCCCCACTTGGATTACTGACAATAGCAGCTATGCTTCCTAAAGAATGGAATAAAAAGCTTATTGATGTAAATGTTAATGAGCTAAAGGAGAGGCATATAGCATGGGCAGACATGGTTTTTATCAGTGCAATGATTGTTCAGAAAGAGGGGTGCAAAGAAATCATCAGAATGTGCAAGGCACAAGGCAAAACAGTTGTGGCTGGTGGGCCTTTTTTCACCACACAGCAGGAAAAGTTTGAGGGAGTAGACCATCTTATCTTGAATGAAGCTGAAGTTACATTGCCGATGTTTCTTGATGATTTAAAGAAGGGTAAGCCAAAACAAGTTTACACTTCTTCAATAAGGCCGGATATAACAAAGACTCCAGTTCCTTTATGGAGCCTAATCAACCTTAAAGATTATGCGACAATGGCAGTGCAGTATTCAAGGGGATGTCCATTTAATTGCGAGTTCTGTGATATCATCATAATGAATGGGAGAATTCCCAGAACAAAAACTCCTGAGCAGATGATAAATGAATTTCAGTCCTTGTATGATGCAGGATGGAAGGGGGCTGTTTTTGTTGTTGATGATAATTTTATAGGAAATAAAGTAAAAGCAAAAGAAATGCTGACCCATGTGATAGGATGGCAGAAAAAATACAAATATCCTTTTAAATTACAGACAGAAGCAAGTACAAACTTAGCAGATGATATAGAGCTTATGCAGATGATGAGTGCTGCTAATTTTAATAGCGTCTTTTTAGGATTAGAAACCCCTTCTATTGAAAGTTTGAAGGAATGCAGCAAGATACAGAACACTACGGGAAGTTTGCCAGTGGCAGTAAAGACAATCCAACAAAATGGCATGCAAGTTTCTGGCGGGTTTATTGTTGGGTTTGATAGTGATACAGAGAACATTTTTGAGGCACAAATAAAATTCATACAACAGATCGGTGTTGTGACAGCTATGGTAGGCATGCTTAATGCATTACCTCAGACAAGGCTTTGGCACCGCCTTAATGCAGAAGGCCGGCTTTTACATGATACAACTGGGGAGAATACAAGTGCCTGCATTAATTTTATTCCAAAAATGGATAAAGAAAAACTTATTGAGGGGTACAAGAAAATTCTTGCTAAAATATACTCGCCTAAGAATTACTATAAAAGAATCAATACATTCATCAAGCATTATAAACCCACTGCAAAGGGCAGAATCTCTAAAAATGATATAAGTGCATTTATGAAGAGTGTCTGGAAAATAGGCATTTTATCCAGAGCAAGGCTTTTGTATTGGAAACTGTTGATAAAGACTGGTTTGACAAAAAGAAAGGCGTTTTCTACAGCAATTGAGCTTGCGATCTATGGCCAGCATTTTGAGCGAGTCACTAAAAGGATCTTAGCTACATAATAAATCCATATAAAATACTGAGAGGATTAGCCTGATGAAAAGTAAGACTATTTGTTTAATTACTTTATTAAAAAAAGAGATGAAGAGTTTAGCTGATCCAATACAAGCAAAGATACTTCAGAGATTTTTCAAGACAGGAAGGGGAGAGTATGGTGAAGGAGATATATTTCTTGGAATTAAAGTACCTATACAGAGGAAAGTGGCTAAGAAATATAATGATATGCCATTGAAAGATACAATAGATCTGCTTAAAAGCAAGATCCATGAGCATAGATTAACAGCTTTGTTTATCCTTATCGATAGATATAAGAGATCTAATGGAAAAGATAGAGAGAGGGTATTTGATCTATATCTTAAGAATACTAAATATATAAACAATTGGGATTTGATCGACCTTTCTGCACCGCATATTATAGGGGATTATCTGTTAGATAAGAAAAGGGATATTTTGTATAAGCTTGCAAAATCAAAGAGCTTATGGGAAAAAAGAATATCAATTCTTTCTACTTATACTTTTATCAGAAACAATGAGTTTAGGGATACTCTAAAGATATCTAAGATGCTTCTTAAGGATAGGCATGATTTAATACATAAGGGTGTGGGTTGGATGTTAAGAGAAGCAGGGAAGAGAAATCAAGAGGTCGAGGAGATGTTTCTTAAAAAATATTACAAAAAGATGCCCAGAACAATGCTGAGATATTCTATAGAGCGATTTGATGAGAATAAAAGAAAATACTATATGAAAAAAGATTAAAAAAAATAAAAAATTATTTCTTATCTTCTTCGTTGTTTTTCTCTGGTTGTTTCTTCTTTGCCTTTGCCAGTAAAAGGATAAAAATAGCTGCTACAGCAATAACTAATGCAATTATTGGAACCATATAGTTATTTTTTTCTGGTTCTAGCTCTGGCTCTTCTTCCACAACATCACCAGTTATAGGTATATCATCTGTTACAACTAC
>JAGLMD010000095.1 GCA_023140175.1 Nanobdellota archaeon
GAAAAAGGTCTAGTCTCGGAGGTGTTTGTTAAAGGAGAAAAAAGATTCAAAGCAATCAATCCGAGAAGATTATTAGAACTGTTAAAAGAAAAAGAGGAAAGAGTAAACAAGGTTCTTCCGGAAATGCAGTCAAAATATGAAGCAGTAGAGGAAAAGGAAGAAGCATATCTATATAGGGGAATTGAGGGATTTAAGAATTATCTCCAAGATATTCTAAAAACAAAAGAAATAGTATATTTTATTGGAGCTAAAGCTTTTTGGTTAGATGAAAGATTACAGCATTTTCTTCCAAGATTTCAGAGGGAAAGAAAAAGATTAGGAATCAAGTTTATGCATTTATTTGATTACGAAGTTAAGGAACAAAAGCTGGAAATATTAAAATTGGTCGGAAAGCCGTATAAATTTCTTCCTAAAGAATATTCAAGTCCGACAGCAGTTGATATTTTTGGGGATTATGTTGTAACATTTGTTGGAGTTAAACCCGGACAATTAGAAGAAGAACCTCTAATGTTTGTTATGAAAAGCAGAAAATTAGCTGATGGTTATAGAAAATTCTTTCAATTCATGTGGGATCATTGTACAGAAGAGTAATTTTTATTCCCAAGCCCTTTCTATAAATTAGCCAAAATTCAAATTGGATTTAACTCCATAAAACTCTAATGGCATCTAAAAAAGAATAAAGGAACAGTTTTCCGTTCAAGATTAGAAAAGTTTATAAATTAGTTCCTATTATGGGTACTATTATGAGGAGTAAAGAAAAAGGAGTTATGGAATTATTTTTTGAAAATCCAACTAGAGAATGGCATTTTGAAGAGATAGTTAAAGAAGCAAAAATTGCAAGAAGTAAAGCTGATAATTGGTTAAAAAAATTTGCTAAAGATAGATTAATTAAAAAAATTAAAAAAAAAATGAAGATGCCGCATTATATCAGCAATTATAATTCTGCTGAATATAAATATAATAAAAAAATATTTGCATTAACAAAATTATATGAAAGCGGGCTTTTAAACCACCTGGGTTCTTTAGAAAAAGCTAAAACAATAATCCTTTTTGGAAGTTTTTCACGTTCAGATTGGTATAAAAACAGCGATGTTGATATTTTTATCTATGGTGATCCAGATGGGCTAAAAATTGCAAATTATGAGCTAAAACTCCATAGAGACATACAGTTATTTATTTGCCAAAATAAAGAAGAATTAACGAAATTAGGGGAGGGATTAATCAGGAACATTATCAAAGGCAATATCATTAAGGGTAATTTAGACTTTATCGAGGTTGGTATAAGTGCCTAAATATCTTACTCAAAAAGAAGCATTTGTGAAATGCAAGAAAGAAGGAAAGTTTATTGTTATAGAGGAAATAGATAGAGATAAGATAAAATCCACTCTTAATATTGCAGAGGCAGATACTGAATCAGCAAACTTTCTCAAGAAAAATCTTCCAAAACAAAGCAATCAATGGAATAGTGTTTACAAATTATATTATGATGCTCTGCATGAATTAGCTGAATCATTCTTAAGGCTTGAAAAGATTAAGATTGACAATCACCAATGCTTATTTGCATACTTATGTGAAAAACACCAAGAACTAGGGTTTAATTGGGATTTCTTTGAGAAAGTAAGAACTAAAAGGAATGGGATTAACTATTATGGCACTCCAGTCAGTTTTGATGACTGGAAAGAAGTTGAACTTCAATTTAACCTTTATATTAAAAAGCTCAAAGAAGAAGTCCGGAAAATGGTTTATGAATATGAACAGAGTTTTCTTGAGCCTGAATTAAGGCTAGAGTATAAGAACAAACCAGCTAAAATTATGAAAAGCAAGCATCTCTCTAGAATAGCATCAGAAAAAGGGGTTATAAATATAAAAGACATTTGCAGATAATATATTTTTTAAATAAACAAATATTTTTCCTTTTATGCCAAAAATAGCTAATATAAATCTGGAAAACAACCTTGTTCTTGCTCCTATGCTGGGAGTAAATTGCAATGCTTTTAGGCTTCTCTCCAAAAACCATGGGGCTTCTTTAGTCTCAACACCGATGATTCACCCGGATTCTATATTCAACCAAAAAGACAAGGACGACATAATAAAACAAGAAAAGCCTATTTCAGCCCAGATAGTGGGAAAAGATCCTGAAAAGATGTCAAGAGCAGCAATAATCCTGGAAGAAAAAGCAGATATAATTGACATTAACCTTGGCTGTCCTGATAAAGATGTTCTGGCCCAGCAGTCAGGGGCATTCTTAACAAAACACCCAGAGCAGATGATAAAGCCAATCTCTAAAGTAATCTCTTCAGTAAACTGCCCTGTCACAGCTAAAATAAGAATTGGCTGGGATAATAATTCAATAAATGCAATAGAAGTCAGCAAGAAATTAGAAGATTTAGGAATAGCAGCAATTACAGTCCACGGAAGAACAAGAAAACAAGGCTATACTGGAGAAGCAGATTGGGACATAATAAGTGAAGTAAAAAAAGCAATAAATATTCCAATAATAGGCAACGGAGATATTTTCGAACCAGAAGATTATCAAAACATGCTGGAAAAAACAAATGTTGACTTTGTAATGATAGGGCGGGGTGCAACAGGAAACCCGCAAATATTCGAAAACTGCCTAAGATATAAAGAAGGAAAAGCCCTAATAGAAAAAGACCTAAAATTATCTTACAGCTTTTTCCTGGAATTCCTCAATTATTACAAAGAATACTCTCCAAGAGACAATTTCTCTGAAATAAGGCAGCATGCTTTATGGCTGTTAAAAGGGATAAAAAACAGCTCTAATTTAAAGAAGAATCTATCTCTTACTAAGAACATAGAATCATTAAAAAATATATTTGAAAAAGAATTATGATTATTTCTTCTCTGCAGCCTTTCCTTCAGTTTTCGCTTCAGCTTTCCCTTCTGCAGCCTTTCCTTCAGTTTTCGCTTCTTCCTCAGCAGGCATCACTTCTTTGATTATTACATCTGGGATTTCAGCTTCTTTTAGGGCTTTCTTGATAGCTGCCTTCTCTTTTCCCTTCATCTCTGCAACAATCTGCTTAGCCCTTTCCTCAAACTCATGCCTTCTTGCCTCAATCTCTTCAGCCAGCTTCTTCTTCTCTTCAGCCAGCTTCTTCTTCTCTTCTTCACTAAGCTCAGTTTTCCCAGAGGCTATCTTTTGATCAAACTTTCCTGCATTGATTTCAGCGATAGTCTCATTTGCAGGCTTTCCTTCAACAAGTACGCCCATGGACTGGCATGTCCCGCATATTTCCTTGACCTTCTCTTTTGTAGACTTGCCCAGGGTAGCATCTTCTTTCATCTTAGCAATCTTAATTGCCTGTTCAATAAGAATATCCGCAACCTTGTCAGTTAGTGGATTTCCAGATCCTTTCTCAATCCCAGCCTCTTTCTTGATTAATGCAGAAGCAGGAGGAGTTCCAATACTAATCTCAAACTCCTTTGTATCAGTATCAACTGTAACCTTAACAGGCACTTGCATTCCTTTAAAGCTGGCAGTTTTCTCATTTATAGCTGCCACTACCTGTCCAATATTGACTCCTAAAGGTCCAAGAGCTGGCCCTAGTGGTGGAGCAGCAGTAGCTTTTCCGCCTTCAATAAGTGAATCTATTATCTGCTTAGCCATTTTATGATGATTTCAGAACTTAAACTTGATTTATAAACTTTACTATGCATGCGGGAAACTTATTTCACCATCTTCTTCTTTTTCCTCATCTTCATCAGTTTCTCTTCTTATTACTTTAACTGCATCCATCTTCACTGTTATTGGTATGGGAACAGCTGATTCAAGTAATTCCAAAACTACCTCTTCTTTCTGCTTATCAATCCTTGTTACCTTTGCATTCTCCCTCTTGAAAGGCCCTGAGATGATCTCTACAATATCATTCTTCTGTATATTCATCTCATGCTTTACCTGCTCAAGCATATGCTCTACTTCTTTATAATCTATGGGAGTAGCTAATACTCCTCTTGCATAAGGAACATTAAAAGCAGCCTGCTCAGCATCTGTCCTTGAGCCTGCCTCCAGAAATATATATCCTCTCATTCCATGCGGCCTTACAACCGCATATACTTCCAGTTTTTTTCTCTTTGCATTGCTCACAACAAAGTCCATTACCTGATCTTCCCTATTAGCCGTTGTTCTCAACGCATATATTTGTTCTTTATTTTCTTCTGCCATTTTACACCGACGGAGGGAATAATAGCTGCCTTACAATGTGCATAATAAAACCCATTGCTCCAATAATAGCCATGCCTGCTGCTGAAGCTTTGACTATTGTTTTAAACTCTTCTTTTGTAGGCTTTTTTGTCACCTTAGCTACTCTCCTGCATTCTATTATGAATGATTTCAGTTTTACTAATTTTTCCTTTATATTTAGTCTCATTTTATAAATTCTATCCCTAGTTCCTGTTCAATCTCCTGCCTCTTTATATCTGTTGTGTTAAAATCATGGCCTAATATCTGCGAGCTTTTGACTCCAGTGACAATCAGCATTACCCTAATGGTTTTATCAAGGTCTTTATAAATCTGAGCACCCCATATTAATGTAGCCTCTTCACTTAATCTTTCTGACACAGCTTCAACAACCTTTCTTGCCTCATCTAATGTCATATCTTCTCCGCCGGCAACATTTATCAATGCTCCATTGGCATTTGATATGTCAGCATCCAGCAAAGGATTGTTGATTGCTTTCTCAACAGCCTCTATTGCCCTGTTGTCAGTATCAGACTCACCTACACCAATTAGCGCCACTCCTCCTCCTTTCATCACAGCCCTTATGTCTGCGAAGTCAAGATTTACCAGGCCAGCTTTAGTGACCAATTCCGCAATCCCTTTGACAGAGTTTGTCAATATTTCATCTGCCACCTTAAATGCTGTATGTAAAGGCAAATCAGGTGCTAACTCAAGTAATTTATCATTAGGTATGACAATCAAAGTATCGACTATCTGCTCAAGCTTCTCCAGGCCAATCACAGCATTATCATATCTTCTATGGCCTTCCATAGTAAAAGGCATAGTTACTATTCCAACAGTCAATGCTCCCAGCTTTTTTGCTGTTTCAGCTATTATGGGTGCTGACCCTGTTCCTGTGCCGCCACCTAATCCGCATGTAATAAATACCATATCTGAATTAGATAATGCATTCTTTATCTCATGCTCATTTTCTCTGGCAGCCTCTTCTCCCAGCTTTGGATTAGAGCCAGCTCCCATGCCTTTAGTAGCTTCTCTGCCAATGAGTATTTTTGTATTGGATGAAGTATATAATAAATCCTGGGCATCAGTATTGATGGCTATTGTCTCAGCCCCCTTTATGCCAACCTCAGTTATCCTGTTGATTGTATTGTTTCCTGCCCCTCCAGTACCGATAACCTTTATCTTAGCTCTTTGCTTTGATAAGAAATTTTCCAGTTCCGCATCAATCTCATTAAATGGCTGCGATATCTGCTCCCCTACATTCATTTCCTCCCCTTCAGCCCTTTCCTGTGCATTTTCAATGATTGAATCCACTTTAACCCCACCTCATTCATCAATGAGGTAAATTATGTTTTCACTTATATATAAATTTATTTATTAATTTCTTTATTTTTGAGTAGCTTCTTTTTTAGCATTATCCTCTTTTTTTTCTTCAGTTTTCCTGAATTCTATCTCCTTGATCGAAGGGATAATCTCTTTTAATTTTTTTCTTAATTCTTCCTGCACTTCCTTTGGAAACTCGTTCTTGAATTCTATTGCTGCTTTTCCTTCCTTCACATCTGCTTTAATATCTTTTAATCCAAGAGTTGTTTTAAAATAACCTAAGATCTTCTCTTTATCATCCTCAACTTTCCTTATTATCTTCACATTATATTCAACAACCTTGCCGGATAAAGGATGATTAAAATCAACCAAAATTCTGCCTCCAGAAGCTGTTTTGATTATTCCAATTTCATCATCTATATTAACCTGCAATCCAGGCTGCGGCACAATATTATTATCTCTGAACTTTTTTGCAGGCATTAGCTGAATAAGCTTAGCAGACTTCTTTCCAAAAGCTTCCTCAGGCTGCAGAACTATATCATACTCCTTTTCAGCTTCCTTCCCAACAAGATTCTTATCTATTCCGCCTAATATCTGCCCCTGTCCAACACATATCACAATCGGCCCTAAAGCATTTTGCCCAAGCTCATTATCCTTGGCTATCTTTTCATCAGTTGTATCAAAGATAATGTCATCCTCTTTCATCTTTCCAGTGTATGAAATTTCTATAAAATCGTTTTTTTGTATCATTTTTAACCTTAGCAACCTCTTTCTTCTTAATTCTACCTCTTGATAAATTCTGATAGAATTATGTATTTTAGTGTTAGTATTTTATTTATAAAAGTATCGGAAATGATGCTGTGTCGCATAAATAAAAAAAGTTTTTAGTTTCCCCTAACCCCCTTCTTATACCCCTCCATATTTTCTAACTTTATCATATATCCAAACTTTCCGTTTTAGCTCGAGAAATATGTTTTCTATCTTTTTTGCGTTTGCACAATCACCATATCCTCTTTTTATACCTGAAAAGTGCCCTTCTGTCATCGGCCAGCGCATACCATAATCTTTTTCTTTGGCCCATTTTTTATATCCCAATTCTTTAAATTTTAAGACCTCTTTTTTTCTTTGTATATAAAGTATAGAATCCCTC
>JAGLMD010000096.1 GCA_023140175.1 Nanobdellota archaeon
ATGTTTGACTTCGGTAATATCTAACCCCCTCTTTTTTATCGCTGCTGTCTCCCTGACCGTTATCTGGAGGTGGAAATAAGGTCAATAAAAGCAGAGACAGCAGCACCCGAGTTAAGATAAACACTAAAACCAGTTAGTCTTTATTAGCAAGGTATATACAGACAGCCGCCAAACATGAAATTAGCAGAAATTCTAATAGGATGAATAAGACATCTTCGCGCATATGGCAAGTCATGATAATCAGAATAAGAATTAGGGGTGCAGGAGTTATCCAACCTATTTTATCAGCATTCAGGTATTCATGGCCTTCTCCAGGATATATCTCTTCAGTTTCTTTCTCTTTAGAATCATTCATTTCCACCTCCTGATTTGGGTACTCAAAACAATTCTCCTTTTTAAGTTAAAAATTATATACCTAATAAATTTACGATATACTCAAATTTAGCAGCACATAAGATCAAAAGAAATGTTATTAAAAGTAGGATAAAAATAATTCTATTCCCCACATTATTCTCCTTTTTTTATAGGCAGCTCTGCTTCCCTACGGGCCAACTCTTCTGAAAAGGGGGTAAAAGAAGAGAATAGGAAAGCAGAAGCTACCTTTGTTTATCAGATTATAACTTCTTGATTGCCCTTTTTCCAAAAATTTTTATCAAAAATCTTCCTTTTTCTCATATTTTTCATTAGACTTTCTATATCTCCAACTTATTAGTAACCTAATATTTATACCCATCAAGAAAATAATAAATACCAGGTAATTAAACAAGCATCCAAGAAGCTTCCCATTGATTCCACAAAGTGCAAGCATAGCAAAGATGAAATGCAGAACTATTACGATAATAACACATACTATGAAAATTCTATTAGTTAAATTACTAAACATATGATTCCCCCTTTATAAAGCGTTAATAAGACAATTTACTTCATCAGTAACATACCACACACAAACGAACCCCCTAACAAAAAAACCATCAACAAACCAATGGCTATAACCAAACTAACAAATCTCCACCTAGGCAAGCCACGTATCCTTTCAAACAGCCCAGCCTGAAATGAATCTTTCTCAAATCCCATAAGCTCAAGGTCAAACCGAATAGCATACAGGGCAGATGCAAAAAGCCATACAAATGACGCAGTTAAAAACACATTCTTGTAAAAGCTAAAGTAGCCATCTTTGATGGCTAAACACAAAATCAATCCAGCAAAAAAACATGAAACCAAAGTTGACCAGAGATACTCTTTCTTCAATCTTTCAAGCTCCTTCTTACTTCTTTTTTTCTTCATTAAATCCTCCTTTTTCTCGTATGCGCACACCAGGCTTGAACTTACCCAATGTTCTCCTTTAGAGTTATTTCCAAATTTTCAAGGTCGCCTGATATTTTGTATTTGGCAGATTCATAGTTATCATATTCCCTCCAAAGCCATTCAATTAATAACTCGTTGAGCTCATCGATATCGCACGGGTCTTCAATTTCCCCATCAATCGGATTTTCCTTATCACACTCTTTCAGGAGGCCCTGCTAAAGTTCTGCATCCATAAATTCGATTAGTTCTTCAGAATTAGTAGTACCTGGCTTTAAAATTGATTCAAATTGCTCCATGTATTTCATGTCCTTTGTCCTTTCTTGTTAGGATTATTTTATTGGTCTAATATTTACCCTTCAGTCTTTATTTATTATAAGCTCTCTCCAGCCCAGTGTGGATAATTTCACTCTTGCATATTCCACCTTCCTTTCTGTTAAGTTTTCTCGTACGCGCACACACCCGCGTTCGATAAAATTATTAAAATACCATTTCCTTCCGTCGTGAATTTCTAAGAATTAGTGGTTTTGATTGATTTTCAATAAAGCAAAAGCTATCAAGAAAGCTTCTTTCCTAATCAAGAAAAAACTCAATTTGAGTCTTTTCTGCTCTTTCCGCCTTTACTTATAACAAATCTACCTGTCGTGGAAACACGTCTTAGCTAAAAGCTCAAGTATCTTTGTGTTTATATGGCGTAGGTGCTTTGTATAAGGAAAAATTTCCTCGATTGGAGTAAAAAACTTCCAAACACAAAACAGCAAAGCTGTAAGATAAAAACCAACAGGGTTAATATCCCAAAAAAAACAAATTAAATAAACATGAATTCGTGAAAAGCAGATAAAGCCCAGTTTATCTGCCAGGTAATGAAATGAGATTTTGCAAGAATTATTTCTTAGCCTTCTTCTCAACTATCTCCAAAATCTTCTCTCCTTTCTCTGTCAAAGAAAGAATCTTCCTTATTCCCTGCTTTGTCTTTTCAGTCTCAATCTTGATAAGTTCCATAAAAGCAAGATCATTTCTGTACTGGTTGCATTTCCTTGTTGAAATATCCTTTAATAATGAATATAGCTTGGTAGTGTACAGCTCTTTACCCTTAATCTTCTTTAAAAACTCAATACTATTTTCATTGAACTTAAGATATGACTTTACACTCTCAACAGTTTTAGCATCCTCTATCTCCTTTTTCATCCTTTCATTATATGGCAAATCACTATAATCTCCTAATGTGGGTACACCAGACTCATTAACTGTCCTGTTCAGCTTCTCAACTTCCTCTCTCAGTTTAGTAACCTTGACAGAGTCATTGAATATCTTAAGCCTCTTCTCATTCTTAATCTTTCCATGCATCCTCGCTTTTATAGCCTCATCAGTAACTTCTTCCTTCTTGAGCTCTATAAACGGAACCCTGATCAGGAATGGCTGGTAATGCCTTTCTGAAAGCCTTACAATAGCCTGTCCGACAGGTATCATCGAAAAATACTTGCTGTTCTCCCTTATCTGCATAAGCGAAGATACTGTCATAACATCCTGGGGCAATATCTGCTGGAAAGCAACTGTTGTTGCTGAATTACCTATAACAGTATCAGACAGCTTGGATATATGCTGGTCTAAACAGATTAATCCAACACCATATTCCCTTATCTCTCTGTATACTGTATCAGTAACAGACTCTTTCATGAAATTGGTCTTATCCTTTAGGAAGATATTATGTGCTTCATCTACGATTATAGCATTATTAAAGCCGCCATCAACACTCCTTTGGTTAGCTTTCTTCATCTTATAGATATAAGCCAATAAAAATTCACAGAAAAACTTCTTTTCAGGTGCATTGAGTGTATGCAGCTCAAATAGCACTCTTCTATCAAACATCTCCTCCACACTTATCTCATAATCTCCTTTGTGGTTTATAGCCTGTCCAAAATTACCAAAAGTAAGAATATGCGCTATTCTTAAAGCAGATTCAAGCCATTCTGACTCTCTGCCGCGCCTCATCCTCTGATTCTCTGCTTTCTCCTCTAATCTGTCTTTTATCTGATACCATGTAGGATAGTTCTCACTGCCCTTATAAACGCCAAAATCCCTGTACATCTCATTCATAACCTCGCTCAATAGCTTATGTACACCATAGCTTGCAAAAAAGCTTTCAGTTATTAAGTCGCATAATACATTAAGCCATTCCTTAGCATCAATTCCTTTGGGCGGCCTGTTAATATTTATCCTAAAAAGATTCGCAATCTTAGGATTTCCTATAGTAAAACAGAGCAGATCCTTATCGATAAGCAGCAATGGCCTGAAGCTCTTCTTCCAGTCAAATATCCAGAAAGGCTTTTCTTTCTCGATAAAATTCCTGGCTATCAAAAAAGCAAAATTTGTCTTTCCTGATCCGCTCATCCCAGAAACACACACATGCCTTATCCACTCCTTCTCTCTCAATCCAAAATCATAAAAATCATTATCAGAATAACTTACAGTACCCAATTTATACTCTCCCATAACATCTTCTTCAGAAGGAGGCTCCAATAAAACCTTTTCAGAAAGAAGGTGCGTATTCAGGTATCTTTCATATAGTATCTTGAAAGCATGCTCCATCTCAAGCTTCTCCTCATTATTCGCTGAAAGTGCATACTTTAGGTATATCTTGTCTACCTTGTCTCCCATTACAGGCCTCAGCCTTTTACATATCTCTTCAGCAGTCAGTGTTTGTCTCATTTTTATTCAGCCAGAATATCCCCTAATAGTGTTGCTCTCTTCTCTTTATCCCTGAACTCTTTCATAATCTCCCTTAACTCTTTCTTAAGTAAAGCTATATCCCTGGAACAATTCAGTTTTTCCTGTATTTTCATCTCTTCAGCCTCAATAAGCTTCTTTCTTAGCTCTGTCATAGTTTTCTGGAATTCTGCAGTAGCACTGCTTCCCTGAGGCATCATGTTATTAATAGAAGATTTTAGATTTTCAAGGTCACCCATCATCTGCTCATGCAGGCTTTCTCTCATCCTGACCTGATTAAGAATCTCGTTTATACCCTCTTTCAAAGATACTGTTCTTGTTTCATTAATATCTTTAAGCAAGGTTTCAGGATTTTTCTTTCTACTATTTTGCTTGTTCTCAAGCTGTCCTATCATTTTTTTCACAAGTTCCGCTTCTTCCATATTATTCCACCTCATTTTATACTTCACTAGAAAGTAGTAATACTTATCCGAAATGCTTTATAAATCTTTCGCTTTTTTACTCCTAAGTCAGGGTAAAAATCATATATATGAATTATATAATTTATATAGATATTACGGAAAATCACCTAACTTAAGTTATATGAAATTAATGTCAGGATTTTTGGGTATTAAAAATTAGGTACTTAATCTTTCTCCAAGAACTTATCAATGTAATATATTATCTCCTCTTTCTTCTCAGAATTAACAGAGACTTCTTTTCCATTTTGAAATATTGTGGAAATCGGCAAAATAATCGAAACATTTATATAGTACACTAAATGTACAATACTGTACATAAAATGAACAGCTTATTCGGAAAAGGGAAAGGGAAAATCTTAGAATGTTTTTATAGAAATAGGAGTAATGAACTTTACTTCAGCGAAATACTAAGACAAACAAAACTAACCCAAAATACGACTCTAAAACACCTAAAAAACCTGCAAGAAAATAAACTAATAACTTCAATTAAAAAGATAGGAAACACTTTCTATAAAATTAATCCTAAAAATCCTGAATTATTTGCTATATTCTCATATTTTGATTATCAAAAACTAAATAATCTTCCTTTTGCAAGAAAAGAAGCCATAAACACCTTCCTAGACAAAATAAAAGTTAAACCACTAATTGTTTTAATCTTTGGTTCTACAGCAAAAGGAACTTTTGAAAAAGAAAGTGATATTGATGTTCTATTAGTTTTCAACAAAAAAGAAACAGACAATCCAAAACTTAAAAAAGAAATTGAAGCAGTTACAGGAATAAGAATACAAACATTTGTAATTGATTTTGACTATTTTAAAGAACAAGTATTAAAAAAAGAAGATAATGTTGTTGTTCATGCAATAAAAACAGGGTTTATAGTTTTAGGGCACAATATCTTCTACAAAGGGGTTTTAAATGAGTAAACAATTTTGGGAAGTTTGGTTGGAAGATGAAGAAAAAAGAGACGCAGATTTTCAGAAATATTTAGCTTCTAAAAAGATTAAGAAAGAAACAGAAACAAAGGAACTTGTTCAAGGCCATATAGAAAAGGCCGATCATAACTTAAAATTCGTAAAATCTACTTTAGATTTAAAAGAATTTAATGATTGGGCTATTGTTAGTGCTTATTATACTATTTATCATGCATCATTAGCTTTATGTTCTTTGAAAGGATACTCAACTAAAGATCATAGTGCCACATTACTTATTCTGATTAAAGAATTTTATAATCAAGGTCTAGACGAAGATGAAATCGAGATGATAAGCAGTACTACTATTGAAAAAGAAGAAGTTCTTTATTATATCGAGGCAAGATCAAAGAGAACAAAAGCAAGTTATTCTACTCAAAAAATATTTGATAGAAAAGAAGCAGAAAGTATAAGACTGAAAGCAATAGCATTTGTAAATAAAGTCAAAGAAATCATAGAATCTATTGATTAATCCTTTCTTAATATAAGGCGGCCCAATAAGAAATCTTCTTTTTTCCAAAAAAGAAGCAAAAAAAGACGGCAACCTCCTAACTTCTTTAACAAGATTGGACTTTGTCCTTAATACGAAATTGCCCTAAATGTATTTAACTTTTTTGTGTTAGCCGACCCGACGACCGAAGAGAGGGGAGCGCAGTGGGGTCGAGCACCGCAGCCGAAGGCAAAGGGCGGAGAAGTTTTCTTACTGCCAAAAATCAGATAGGTGCAGTAGTTTTTACTTATTTTAATATAAATTACTGCGAAGTAGAGTATAGCTATAAATCATACATCCAAATAGAAAACTTAAAAAACAAACACTATATACTTTTAAACATGGAAGAAGAAAAAATACCTTTATTTGACAATATCTCTCCTCTCGACTTTCGTTATTATGGAAGAAATAGGTCTAACTTTGAACCTATACAAAAATACCTTTCTGAATCTGCATTTATAAAGTACATGGCAAAAGTAGAAGCAGCCTTAGCAAATGTACTTGCAAAGAAAGGTATATGCTCAAAGAAAATAGCAGAAGAAATAGGCTATGCATCTAAACAAGTTACAGCAGAAGAAGTTTACCTGGAAGAAGACAGGATTAAGCATAATATAAGGGCATTAGCAAACTCAATTAGGGATAAAGTAAGTAATGAAGCCAAGCCATTTGTACATTTCTCTGCAACAAGCCATGATATTATATGCTCTGCAGATGCTGCAAGATTTAAAGATTTCAATAATGGCGTCTTAATACCAGCTATAAAAGAATTCGAAAAAACATTGATAGAATTAGCATTAAGGGAAAAATCAACCTTACAGATAGGAAGAACCCATGGCCAGCACGCAGAACCAATTACTTTCGGCTTTGCCATAGTCCAATATGTCTCAAGACTGGGAAAAAGGATCCAGGAAATAAAAAAGACAGGCAATAATCTCAGGGGAAAGATAGCAGGTGCAGTAGGCGCTTACAACGCTTCTTCCTTATTCATAAAAGATCCCGAGGTTTTTGAATTTGAAGTTCTTGAGCAATTAGGCATAAAGCCATCACCAATCTCAACACAGGTTGTAGAAGCAGAATATATGGCAGATTTCATACACGCCAATATCTCTTGTTTTGGTGTTTTAGCTAATCTTGCAGATGATATGCGCCATTTACAAAGATCAGAGATAGCAGAGATAGCAGAAGCTTTTGGAGAGAAACAAGTAGGCTCTTCTACAATGCCGCATAAAAGAAATCCAATAAATTTCGAGAACGTAAAATCCATGTGGAAAGAGTTCATGCCGCGAATGAACACTCTTTACATGGACCAGATATGCGAGCATCAAAGAGATCTGACAAATTCAGCTTCTTCAAGATTTGTCCCGGAAATACTTGCAGCATTGCTCTTATCAGTAAAAAGATTAAACAGGGTAATGTCTAAATTAGTTGTAGACAAGGAATCATTAAAGAGAAATTTTGACCAGAACAAAGAGATGATTGCAGCAGAGCCAGCCTATATCCTCCTAGCAGCCCATGATCATCCAGACGCACATGAACATATAAGAAAACTGACATTAGAATCACAAAATAAGAAAATTCCATTATCAAAGCTTATCTTAGAAGATGCTGAACTAAAGCCATACCTAAAAAAATTCACAAAAGAACAATTGGAAATTCTAAAAGACCCGGAAAAATACCTTGGCATAGCAGAAAAGAAAGTGACCAGCATCTGCAGGGAATGGGAAGATAAGCTGAAAGAGTTATAAATTATGTTACAGATCCTTGTTTTATTTTTATTCTAACCGGCTCAATTCAAATTAAACATCAGCCCTGTTAGATTCTCCGCCAGTTACGAAATTCTGGTGACCTGCCGTCCGCAGAGTCGAGAATGAGTCCGTCAATCAGGCGAACACAATGAGCAATCAAGACATATAATCAAGGGGCAAAGGTGTCCCAATACATTTATATACTACTTACAAGTTACTACATTAATATGTCGGATGATTTAGTTAGAAGAATAAAAGCTGAGCAAATAAGAAATTTGCCAGCATGTGTAGATAGAAATAGTCTTACTCCATTTACTGCTGAACCTAAACCAATAGAAGGAAGGTATGAATTTAATAAATTTCTAACAAGAATATTTGATGAAGAAGCGCAAAGATTAGGGATTAGTCCAGAAAGATTTGAATATTCTTGTATTAATGAAATGTATAAACCAGACCATCCAATTTGGGAAACGCAATATTTAATTTATGATCCTGGACCATGCATTATGAGGGGAATATTGGGAAATCTTGTTGGAGAACAAATGAAAAAAGAGTTAGGTGTTGATTTAGGAAAAATGTTTGAAGAAACAAGATTTTCATTTGGAGAAGTCATGTTCAAATTACAGGGAGTGGATGTTGGAGGATATGGAAATATGCATATGTTCTTCAATGTATTAAATAGACATCTACGACATCATAACTTAGCAGTTGGGTATGTTCGACAAGAAGATGTTTGTAGTTTTAGACATGGATTTTATGACCATGTTGGACTAATTGAGGGTATTCCAGGACAAGGTTTAGGTTCAGTTACAGCAGGAGAAGTAGAAATGTATCCAGTTAGAGAAGTTGAAGAAAATAAACTTTATGTTGTTGATGTCAAAGGTGGAAGATTAATAGCTGCACCAATGGCTTCCTGTAATTGGAATTTAAATTATATTGAAGGAATGGAAGAACAAGATTTTTTAGAAGCTGATGCAGATGAAATTCCAGTTAAAGACAGAATGGTAAATACATTTCATTTTCTGAATGGAGTAACTCCACATTATGTAAGAGGACATCTTACAGATGGTTTATCAAGAATCCGACAGTATTTGAAACCTAAGGAAGATACAGAAAAGCCTTTGCCCCCTGCTCCAAAATAGGACTCATTCTCGATTGAAACTAACACATATTCTACTCAGATGAGCTAAACCGAATTAATGGCAC
>JAGLMD010000097.1 GCA_023140175.1 Nanobdellota archaeon
ATTGAAGGAAAGACAATAGAAATAGCTGTAAAGAAGAAAGTTCATGTTGTAAATGAAGGTCCAACCATTGCTGAAGCAGGATATACTGTCTCAGAAGAGATTGAAGAAGATACTATACAGATAGGTGTAAAGAATAATGATGTAAAACCAAAGAAGAGTATGGTTAGTAAGATTATTACTTTTTTTATACCTGAAAAAGAGAGTAAGCCTGATGATAGTATAATAATGGAGACTGAGCAAGACATTAAAGATAGCAACAAACAAAAATCAATCTTCAAACGATTCATAGACTGGCTCAAAAGATGAGCAATTCTTTGAAACAGCTGATATGCATATGGATTCTAGTTTTGATAATTTTTTCACCATTTAGTTTTGCAAAAAGCATTGATCCTGGACACAGTATTAAATTATATTCAGAAACAGAAAAAAGAACAAATGCAAATAAAAGTGTAACAGAGTTAACAATACATATTGATGAAGATGGGTCAATCACAATATTAAATAATTCTAACAAAGACAGATTTAGGTATCCAACTATTTATTTCGTTTACTATATAAAGAATTGATCTTCCTTCTCGGCAGTTAGGGCATATGAGAATGAAAGATTTTAAACTTTTTATATGTTGTGCAACTTGTTTAAACAAACTCTTTGAGTTTCTTTTCAACCTCATTAGTTAATGCCTTAATATATATCTCGAATTTAAATGCATACTCTTTCCACAATTCGCTGGCAACTATCCTGCCTTTGTAATTGATATTATTCCTAATAATTCGCGCAGTCTCTAAAATCTGCCAGTCAATCTCCAGTTTAGGATGATTTACGCAAAGATAAGCATTGCTACACTGATGATTACTGATTCGCACTTTGTCAAAAAGCAGAAATGAATCAATCAGTTTTCTTAAAATATCATATCGTTCTGTAAAAACGAACGAATAGTTTTTGCTCTTTTGCTCGAAGTTTACCTTTTCAAGATTTTTGGAGCGTTCTAATCCGTCTAATGCGCTTTTAAGCAGTGATTTTGCCAGCTCACTGTCTACTTCTTTTCTAATCTTTATAGCTCCATCTGCACAGCACCCATCGTATGTAGGATTCAATTCCCCCATTCTTTTCATCATGCTAGACCTCGATTAAATCATTTACATTGCCCTTTACAAAATATCCCTTGATAACATTTTTCATCAAACCTGAGCGTATTTCATTTATTTCTTTTTTGTTTTTGCAAGTATGTACTTCTACTTCTCTTCCCATTGCTCGTGCGCCAAACTTTAATTGTCCAGGATCACCATAGACAAATACATCAATATCACTCTGTGTGTGCCAATCCCCCTGCGCAAAACTCCCAAAAATAACTACAGTCTTAGCGTGTTTTAAAGATTGAAGACGGTTTAATAGTCCACTTTCAAATAGGCGATTTAGTGCATAAATCTTCTTTTTGTTATCATAACTTGGATGTTCATGATTGGCTATAAAATAAGGCATTTTGCCCCCAGGTTTTACATGAGATATGATTTTCTCTCTTAGTAATTTGTTTAGCCAGAAGCTCGCTGCCCTTTCGCTCACTTTTGCAGTTTTTGCAATGGTATTGAAATGCCAGTGCTTAGTCGGCTCATTAAAGAAAAGTTCTAGGATATTGTCCATTTTGGGAGCTGTCATATTACTTACAGTAAGTGTAAGTATTATTTAAATGTTATGTTTTTGGGAGATTTTTACAAGGATTTTTTTCTATTGGATGATATAAACCCTTTTGCCTATTTCGGCAAAATCCTTAAGAATTCGTCTGGGTTAAGAATGACAACATCCCTAAACTTTTTCAACTTCAACAAATGCTTATCCTGGCTTACAATAACCTTAGAATCAGAAGCGATAGCACATCCTAATATTGTATTATCTGTCGGGTCATCTTTTATAACATCTATTTTCTCTTTTGGAGCAATAAAATATGTAAACATTGCAATAGAATCAATTATATCGCTTATCTCCTGCTTTGCCAACTCAAAGTCCCTTGATAGCACTCTTTTAATTTCTGTGATTATATCATCAGAAATGAAAACAGTGATTTCTTTGTTGATTACTTTCCTGACTATATGGTATGGATTTCCTTGCCAAAATATAGAAGAAATGAAGACATTAGTGTCCAAAACAACTTTAAGCACTTTTGGTTCCTCTTCCTTTGTGTATCCTTTTCATTAAGTCTTTTTCCTTCCATCCTTTTTGCCTTGCAAGGCTAGATCCCCATTTATGCACATTTTGGAAGACTTCTTCAGCACTTGGCACTTTTACTTTCTTTAAAATTAGGGTATCGTCTTTGCCAAAAACTGCAAAACTTGAGCCTGCACCTATATCAAGCTGTTCTCTTATATTCTTAGGCACTACTATCTGCCCTTTTGAAGACATTGTTACTATCTCAGTCATTTTATATCACCTGTAAGAAAGTAAGCATTTCTTACTTATAAAACTTTCGGTTTGAAAATTATGGCTTTATAAAATAACCCTTGCCAGGATTTAGAGAATTTAGTTTTATTCACATAATAAACAGTTTCCTTCCAACTCCTGTCGGGGTTTGTGACTTTTTTTATTAAGTCTCTTTCCCCTATTGGGTGGTATGATATTCTTCTCGTTAGCTTTGCTAAAAAACTGGAGTCTTGCGTTTTTTAGCTCTCTTATAGGTGAATTATCAATTCAGTTTGAAATATGCCTCAAAATTTTGCCAATTTAAAGCTTAAAAAGAGCATCTTAAAAAAACGCAAGACCCCAATTATAGTATCATCTATCTATTTGTTCAAGTGACTTAATATTTCTGTAACAATCTGTTGTATACTCTTTTCAGATGTGTTTATAGTTATTCCAATTTTTATTTCAGAAACAAGGTTATGGACTTGTTTAATATTATCTCCTGTCATCGGATTTTTACGCGTTTGGTTTCTCTTTA
>JAGLMD010000098.1 GCA_023140175.1 Nanobdellota archaeon
CCTGTCGAATCAATAGAGGTTACTGAAGATAGGGCTTTATTTGTAAAAAAACTAAATGAAATAAAAGTAAAAACACCAAGAGGTATTGCAACCAATAATGTTAATGCTGCTTTAGAAGCAGCAAAAAAAATTGGTTATCCGGTGATGACCAGAGTAGCATATGCTTTGGGCGGCCTTGGTTCTGGTGTTTGTTATACAGAAGACGAGTTAAGAGAAAAAACCCAGCAGGCATTCTCAAAAGTTTCTCAGGTGTTGATTGAAGAATACCTTGAAGGCTGGAAAGAGATTGAGTATGAAGTTGTTAGAGACAGCTTTGATAACTGCATCACTGTCTGCAATATGGAAAACTTTGACCCTATGGGTATTCATACAGGAGAAAGCATTGTTGTAGCTCCATCACAAACCTTAACAAACAATGAATATCATAAATTAAGGGAGATCGCTATCAAGGTGATAAGACATCTCGGCATTATTGGAGAATGCAATATTCAGTATGCTTTTGATCCAAACTCAGAGGATTATAGGGTTATTGAAGTGAATGCAAGGCTTTCAAGGTCATCAGCATTAGCCTCAAAAGCAACAGGCTATCCTTTGGCTTTTGTCGCTGCAAAGCTCGCTTTAGGGTATTCACTCATAGAAGTTAAGAACTCCATCACTTTAGCGACTAAAGCATGTTTTGAGCCTGCCTTAGATTACATAGTTATCAAGATTCCAAGATGGGACCTGCAAAAATTCAGGCATGTAAAAAAAGAAATAAGCTCAGAGATGAAGTCTGTCGGAGAAGTGATGGCTATTGGCAGGAACTTTGAAGAGTCTTTACAAAAAGCATTAAGGATGCTTGGCACAGGCATGGATGGCTTAGTCTGTAATGAAGTTGACTTTGAAAACCTTGAAAAAGAATTAAAACAGCCCACAGATGAAAGAGTTTTTGCAATCGCAGAAGCATTGAAAAAAGGATATTCAATAGATAGGATTTATCATCTTTCAAAAATCGACAAATGGTTTCTCTACAAGATAAAGAATATCATAGAGACAGAAAAAAAGATCAAGAAAGCAAAGAAGCTCGTGAAACTAAATAAAGAGATTCTCCTGGAAGCAAAACAAAAGGGATTCTCAGATAAGCAGATAGCTTTCTTATTAAACACAACAGAATTAGGAGTAAGAAAACATAGAAAAAATTTGAAAATAATCCCATTCATAAAACAGATAGATACCTTAGCAGCAGAATATCCGGCAAAGACAAACTATCTCTACCTTACTTATAATGCAGTAGAAGATGATATTAGCTTTAAAGCAAAAAAACAGGTCATAGTGCTTGGCTCAGGTGCTTATCGCATCGGTTCTTCTGTTGAATTCGATTGGTGTTGCGTTAATGCTGTCTTAACTCTGAGAAAACTAGGATATAAGACAATAATGATCAACTATAATCCTGAAACTGTTTCAACTGATTATGATATCTGCGACAAACTAATTTTTGACGAGATAAGTTTCGAAACTGTGATGGATATCTATGAGAGAGAACAGCCATATGGCATAATCTTATCTATGGGCGGACAGATTCCAAATAATCTCGCAATAAAACTGCATAAGATGAATGTGAACATTCTAGGCACATCTCCTCTTTCAATAGATAATGCAGAAGACAGGCATAAATTCTCAAATCTTTTAGACAATTTGAAAATAGATCAGCCAGACTGGAAAGAACTCACAACAATAAAAGAGGCAAAGAATTTCGCAAATAGGGTTGGCTATCCTGTTCTCATAAGGCCAAGCTATGTTCTGAGTGGAGCTGCAATGTCTGTTGCTTTAAATGACCACAGCCTGGAAGAATACCTCAATAAGGCATCCAAAGTAGGAAAAGAACATCCTGTTGTTGTAAGTAAGTTTATTACAGGTGCCAAAGAGATCGAGATGGATGCTGTTGCTGATAAAGGCAATTTAGTCTGCTGGGCAATATCAGAGCATGTCGAGAATGCAGGAGTCCATTCAGGAGATGCAACTATTGTGCTTCCACCACAAAGATTATATCTTGAGACAACAAGAAGGATAAAGAAGATTGCAAGGGAGATATCCAAAGCCCTTAAGATAACAGGTCCATTTAATATCCAGTTCATCGCAAAGAATAATGATGTCAAAGTTATTGAATGTAATCTAAGGGCATCAAGAAGTTTTCCATTCGTATCAAAGATTTTTAAACTGAATTTCATAGATCTTGCCACAAAAGCAATGATGAAAGAAAAATTGCCTAAGATAGAAAAATCTGTTTTTGAGCTTGATTATGTTGGTGTGAAAGCCCCTCAATTTAGTTTTGCAAGATTAAAAGGCTCAGATCCGACTTTATCAGTAGAGATGGCTTCAACAGGAGAAGTAGCATGCTTTGGAGATGATATCTACGAAGCTTTTCTGAAATCATTTATCTCAGTGGGATATAAAATTCCTAAAAAGACTATCCTATTATCAACAGGCACATCAGAAAACAAGGCAGATTTACTTCATAGCTGCATATTGCTGAAACAAATGGGCTATACTATATATGCCACAAAAGGCACACATGCTTATCTTAAGGAAAACAACCTGCCTTCTATTATGCTTCATTGGCCTCTTGATAAGATCAAGCCGAATGTTACAGACTTCATAAAGAACAAGAAGATAGACTTTGTCATCAACATCCCAAAATCATACGCAAGAAAAGAAATCTCAAATGGCTATCTGATAAGGCGGGCTGCAGTAGATTATAATGTTCCTTTAGTTACCAATACACAAGTAGCAAAACTATTTATAAGATCGATTGCTGAATATAGGGAAAAAGATTTAAAGGTAAAGCCATGGAGCGAGTATAGATAAAATGCCTGCTATAACAAAAATTGGTTTTGATTCAGAGAAATATCTGGGTGAACAGACTAAAAAGATAATAGAAAGAGTGCAAAAATTTGAAAAACTCTACTTAGAATTTGGAGGCAAACTTTGCTATGACTTGCATGCAGCAAGAGTTTTGCCTGGGTATAATCCTTCTACAAAAGTTGAGCTCTTGAAAAAATTAGGCGGCTTAGAAATAATCTATTGTGTGAGCGCAAAAGATATTGTAAAAGGAAGAGTTAGAAGAGACTTTGGCCTTACTTATGATAATCAGACATTGAAGGATATAGAAGATATCCATGATTTCGGGCTAAGAGTGGGTGCTGTTGTGATAACAAGATTTAGCAATGAAAAACCTGCTATAATTTTCAAGAAAAAATTAGAGAATTTCGGCATGAAGGTTTATATCCATAATGAGATTGATGGCTATCCTGATGATATTAAGAAAGTATTGGAAGGATATGAAAAGCAGCCATATGTAGAAACAAAAAGTAAATTGATAATTATCACAGGAGTTGGAGGCAATTCCGGAAAAATGGCATTATGCTTAAGCCAGATTTATCACGAAAGAAAAAAAGGCAGTAAAACAGGATTTGCAAAATTTGAGACCTTTCCAATATGGAATCTTGACCTGAACCATCCTATTAATGTTGCGTATGAGGCTGCAACAGCTGATTTACTGGATGTTAATATGATTGATCCATTCCATAAAAAAGCGTACAATATCACTGCTATAAATTATAATAGGGATATTGAGAATTTCGATATCCTGATCAACCTTATGGGAAGGATCACAGGAGATAAGACCCCCTTTGGCTATAAATCACCAACAGATATGGGCGCTAATATGGCAAAAGCAGGGATAGTTGATGATAATGTATGCAAAGAAGCAGCAAAACAAGAGATAATAAGGAGGTATTTCAGGTATTATCGTGAAAAAGTTGAAGGCATAGAGACCCAGGAAACATTAGACCAAATGACTAAAATAATGAAAAAAGTGCATGTGAATCCAGAAGACCGGAAAGTTGTCAAAGCAGCAAGGAAAGCTGCATCAGATGCTGAGAAAAAGGGCAGGGGATTTAATAATGTTCTTTGTGGTGCAGCTATTGAATTAGCTGATGGTGAAATCATAACAGGAAAGAATTCCCCTGTGCTGCATGCTGAATCTGCTTCTATTTTAAATGCTATAAAGGAGCTTGCAAAAGTTCCTGATGAGATTGATTTGATAAGCCCGAATATCATGAAGGCTATTACAGATTTAAAGAAGGAGTTATTGAATAAAAAAGCTACCAGCTTAAATGTTGATGAAACCTTAATTGCTTTAGCTATAGGTTCAGCAACTAATCCCACAGCAAAGGCAGCTTTAGAGAAATTAAAGGAATTAGAGAATTGTGAGATGCACATAACTCATTTGCCAATACAAGGAGATGAAGCAGGCTTAATTAGATTAAAGATGAATGTAACAACAGATGCTAAATTATCGATGTTGTCACATTTTCAATAAAAAGAGGTGTTCATAATGACTAAATATATTGTTATTGCAGGCGGTGTTATTTCAGGAGTAGGCAAAGGAATAACAACCTCATCTATAGGAAAAATACTTAAGGAATATGGATATAGTGTAACTGCAGTTAAGATAGATCCTTACCTTAACTATGATGCAGGCACTCTAAGGCCTACTGAGCATGGAGAAGTATGGGTAACAGCTGACGGCGGAGAGATAGACCAGGATTTAGGCAATTATGAGCGATTTCTCAACATAGATATTCCAAAAAGCAATAATATAACAACTGGACAGATATATAAGGCTGTTATTGATAAGGAAAGAAAAGGCGAATTCCTAGGCAAAACAGTCCAGTTCATCCCGCATATTCCTGAAGAGATAATAACCCGTGTAAAGCATGCATCTAAAGGTTATGATTTTACATTAGTTGAGATAGGCGGCACCATAGGGGATTTTGAAAATCTTCCATTCCTTTTTGCAATGAAAAGATTGGAAAGAGAAATAGGCAAGGAAAATATCATCTATGTCTTAGTAAGCTATCTTCCTGTTCCCAGCCATATGGGGGAGATGAAAACAAAGCCAACCCAGCAGGCAATAAGGATGCTCTCAGAAACAGGCATAATACCTGATTTTATCATCTGCCGCTCGAGAAACCCATTAGATGATGTCCGTAAGAAAAAAATCGAAACATATGCAAATATTTCCTCAGAATATGTCATATCAGAGCCGGATATCGACACGATCTATAGGATTCCTCTTGACCTTGAAAAAGAAAACTTCGGACTCAAGATTCTGTCGGAGTTTAGGATGAAGCTGAAGAAAAAGCCAGATTTCAAAGAGTGGCAGCAGCTTGTTGATAGTATAGCAGCCCCAAAAAATAAGATAAAGGTTGCAATGGTCGGCAAATATGTAGATATAGGCAATTTTAATCTAAAGGATTCCTATATATCTGTAAACGAATCATTGCTTCATGCAGGCGCTTCCTTAGGTATAGGTATCCAGATAGAATGGATTGACGCAAAGAAACTCGAAAAAGGTGTTAATGTTGGGGAGATGCTCAAAGATTATGATGGCCTTATTATACCGGGCGGCTTTGGCTCTAGTGGTGTGGAAGGAAAAATTAATGCTATAAGATATGCCCGTGAAAATGATCTTCCATTTCTTGGATTATGCTACGGGCTGCAATTAGCTGTTGTTGAATTTGCAAGAAATGTTTGCAGTATGAAAGGTGCAAATACAACAGAGAATGATAAAAAAACAGAATATCCTGTTATTGATATCCTGCCAACACAAAAAGCAATTCTCGAAAAAAATGATTACGGCGGCACTATGCGTTTAGGGGCATATGCTGCAAAGCTAAAAAAAGATACTAAAGTATATGGACTGTATAATGAAATAGGCCGTTTAAAAGAAGATAAGGAAAAGATAGAAAAGCTGGCTAAAGATAAATCTCAAAAATTCAGGTTAGGAAAACTTACAGATAATAATGACTTGGTACTTGAAAGACATCGCCATAGGTATGAGGTAACTCCAAAATTTATTGACAAGATTGCTGAAAAAGGCCTTGTTTTCTCAGGCTGTCATATCAGAGAAGATGACACAAAGCTTATGGAATTCATAGAGCTGCCAAAACATAAATATTTTTTAGCTACACAAGGTCATCCTGAGTTCAAATCTTCTCTTGGCAAACCATCCCCTTTGTTTTACGGCTTTGTCAAGGCAGCAATAGGCAAGCTCCCAAAATATCGTGAATTGCGATGATTGGTGTATATTATTTAATGCAATTCACTAGATTGATAATTGCGCCTATTTTGTACTAATTAGCGCAATTAACAATACATCCATCTGAAGATGAGGGTTTCTTGTTGTAGAAAGGAGGTGTGACTGGTGGTTCTTGATATTAAAAATTTCTATGGGTTTATAGCACAATAAAGTCTTATATCTATAATTGTCTTATGATAGTAAGACTTTCTTGTACCTCGCTCAGCTTCGGAGGTTTCTCCCATTGTTATTATTTGCTTATTGGGAAATGTTAACTAGTTTCGTGGCCAGAACCAGTTTTGGGATAACAGAGAAAACTCAAACAAGAACTATGTTCTCTTTCTTGATTACTTCATCCCTGCATTTCTTTTTGAGAATAGTGCATATATCTTTACTTTTCATGCCTTTTATCTTGTCTATTTCTTTTGAGCTAAGGTCTGGAACTGCTTTTGCAAAGTCATTTATCACAACAACATCCCCTTTTTTAAAGCTGCCTTCAATTGAGGTTATGCCTATTGGCAGGAGGCTTGATTTTCCTTCTTTCAATACCTTTTCTGCACATTCATTTATAATTATCTTTCCATTTGGCTTTGCATTAATTATCCATCTTTTTCTGGATGATATCCTTCTTTCTGCAAGAAAGAGTGTTCCAATCTCTTTTCCGTCAATTATATCTGAGATGATATTATGTTTTCTGCCTGGGGCAATTACCATAGAACAACCGGCACGCATAGTTATCTTTGCAGCATCTATCTTGGATTTCATGCCCCCTACAGCAAATATGCTGCCTGATTTTCCAGCGAATTTCTCTATATCCGGGGTTATTTTCTTCACAATCTTGAGCTTTTTAGCATTCTTATTCTTTTTTGGATTGTCTGTATATAATCCGTCTATATCTGAAAGCAATATTAGCAGATCTGCATCTATCTTCGAGGCAACCATCGCTGATAGCCTGTCATTATCCCCAAATCTTGTGCCAATCTCATCTATGCTTATGACATCATTTTCGTTTATTATGGGAACAATGTTCATTTTCAGCAAGTTTTCGACACAGTTTCTTAAGTTAAGGAATGTTTTTCTCTCTGATATGACATCATATGTCAGCAGAATTTGGGCCACCTCAACATTATACTTATCAAATGCCTTTGCATATTCATTCATCAATATCCTTTGGCCTATGGCAGCTAAAGCCTGCCTTAGTTTAATATCTCTGGGTTTTTGTTTAAGCTTAAGTTTCATGCTGCCAAAGCCTATTGCCCCGGAGCTTACCAGTATTACTTTTATCCCTTTATCAACTAATTTAGAGATTTCATTAGCTATCTTTTTTATATAGTCTGAATCTATTGCATTCTTCTTTGTCAGGACATTTGTTCCAACTTTTACTACAATCCTTTTTGCATTAGAAAAATCTCTCATTTTAATGGAAACTCCTTGTTGAGTTTTTTATGTGTAAATGATTTTTTATTATCTGAGTAATCTGCTGCAATATGGCCTTTTCCAATCAATTTCCATTTGTATATCATCAATCCATCCAGGCCTACTGGCCCGCGGGCATGTATCTTGGCTGTTGAGATGCCCACTTCAGCACCTAATCCGTACCTATAGCCGTCTGCAAATCTTGTAGAGCAGTTCCAGAAGACATTGGCAGAATCAACAAGCTGCATAAATCTTTTTGCATTTTCTTTATCTTTTGTTATTATTGCGTCTGTGTGCCTGCTTCCGTATCTGTTGATATGATTGATTGCATCATCTAAATTATCTACAATCTTAATTGATAGTATAAGATCATTATATTCTGTTGACCAGTCTTCTTCATCTGCTTTTCCGATGTCAATTATCTTTAATGTCTTTTCGTCTCCTAATAATCTCACTTTGGCAGTTTCTAAATCATTTTTTAATCTTGGCAAGAACTCTTCTGCTATCTTACTGTTCACAAGTAAGGTTTCTAGTGCGTTGCATACTGCAGCATACTGGCATTTTGCATCAAAGCATACTTTTAGGGCTAAATCAATATCAACATCTTTATCCACATAAATATGGCAGATGCCGTCAGAATGGCCTAAAACTGGAATGTTTGTGTGATCCATCACATATTTTACAAATGCATTAGATCCTCTAGGCACTATTAAATCGATATATTCATCTAATTTAAGCATTTCATTTACATCTTCTCTTGTTTCAATAAGCTGTATCCAGCCTTTTGGAATGTTGTTCTTTTCTGAAACTTCTTTTATCAGATTGAATAATGCTTTGTTTGTGTGTAATGCTTCTTTGCCTCCTTTAAGCAATACAGAGTTACCTGATTTAAGGCATAAGGAGGATATTTGCACCAATGCGTCTGGCCTTGATTCAAAGACAACTCCAATGACTCCAATAGGAGAGCTTACTTTATATAATTCAAGCCCTTGGTCGAGTTCTGTAACTTTTAATGTCTTTCCAACCGGATCATCTATTTCAGCTAAATCATTCAGCCCTTTTACTAATTCATCTATTTTCTTTTCATCAAAGAGCAATCTTTTGAGCAATGCATTTCCAATATCTTTTGATTCTTCAAGATCTTTTTGGTTTTCTCTTATTAAGAATTCTTTTTTTTCTTTAAGTGATTTAGCTATCTCAAGCAAAGCCTTGTTACCTTTGCTTATGGATGCCATTAAAATTGAAGCTTCTTTTGCATGTTTTGCTTTTTCTTTTATTGTGCCAGTCATTTTCCTAATTCTTTGCTTCTTTCAGCTGCTTTTTTTATTGTTTTTTTGATTATTTCTTTTATATCTGAATTATCTAAGATTTCTCTTCCGGCTACTGTTGTCCCATTTGGGCTGGAAACTATTTTTATCAGCTCTTCCGGCATCATCCCTTTTTCAGCTAATAATTTAGCTGTTCCTTCGAATGTTTTTAAGGAGAGTTCATAAGCTACATTTTTATCCAGGCCATTTTCCATACCCGCTTCTGTGAATGCCTGTATTAATCTTGCTACAAAAGCAGGACCAGATCCTGATAGGCCGGTTACTGCATCTAATAATTCTTCTTCCAGCATAAATACTCTTCCTGCTGAGCTTAGTATACTTTCTATTGTCAATATTTCATCATTTGTCAAATTCTTTGGTGAGAATGCTGCTGCCATCTCTCCTACTAAACAAGGGGTGTTGGGCATGACCCTGGCAATCTTTTTATCGCCTATCTTTGATTCTATATACGATATCTTTATACCTGCTGCTATGGATACTATTATCTTATTATCAATGCTAATTTTTATTTCATCAAGAATTCTGCCTATATCTCCCGGCTTTACAGCTATGAAGATAATGTCAGATTTTTCAACAACTTCTTTATTATCTTTTGTTGTGTTTATTTTGAGCCTGTTCTTTATATCATCAAGCTTTTTTTCATCAACATCAGAAGAGATTATATCCTTGCTTATTCCTTTATCTAGAATAGCTTTTATCAGGGCTTGCGCCATATTTCCAGATCCGATAAAGCCTATCTTAGCCATAAAAGCAGACGAAAGAATAATAGTTTAATAATTTTTGGGTTCTTACTTCTTCCCTTTCCCCTTCGGCTTTAGCGTAAAATCAAACCCTTTCTTCTTAATCTCATTGAGATAATGTTCTAAAGAATCAGTTCCTAGCTCTTCAACAAGCTTTTTTATCCTTTTCTTTTGCTCAAAGTATCTTATTATGAACCATGTGATTATGGCTAAGAATACTATATTCAGAATCAAGCTTGTTATTCCCATGGTTGTGAATGCCATTTTACTTAAAACCTTTCTCTTCTATATATCTTTTTAGTTTTTGAGCGTCTTTTTCAACCCTTATCAAAAGGTCAATATCTCCAAAATGTGGCTCTGCACAGTCTTTGCAGTAGAACTCATTTATATTCTTTATCCCGTATTCAGCTTCTTCACTGCAAATTATGCATTCCTTTGGCACGAATGGATAAGATAATTCTTTCTTAACCTTATTTCAATAATAGAAAAATAAAAGGAGGTTCCCGCTCCTTTACTAATCCTTAACCACCCTCACAACTAATATTTTATTTCATTTTTAGGTATATAAATCTTTGCTTTTTTATAGAGGAGAAAGGTATACTGGGATATTTAATTATAGTATTGATCTATCCCTTAATCTCTCTCTAATTAGAAATATTTTTATAAGTGTTAATTCAGGATGATATTATGCTCAAAAAAGAGGTTTTTTCATTAGTTTTGATTATCTTGTTCTCTGCAACAGTGTATGCAGAGATATCTGGTACAGTAAAGCTTGGAGAGACAAAGCATTATATCACACATGATGCAGATATTACTGTTTCTTTTTTAGAGAAAGACAGCCTTACTGGCAGGCATTCTTTTATTATTAATAATGAGAAGTTTGATTTGTTTCCGTTCCAGAAAAAAGAGATAAATGGTTTTGACTTTTCGCTAATTGGGGTTATTGGAGATTCTTTTGATGCTCTTCAGGCATCTTTTCTTATTGGGGGGAATGCGCCATTTGAGTGTGCTGTTCATTGTGAAGAAAACTTTTTTGTTGATTTTGTAAAAATGTTTGATTCTGATTTCACGTTTTGTAAAAAAGACTGTGATACTGGATGTGGATTATATAAAGAGAAGAAGTGCATGGATAATGAGTTCTGGATAGTGGATAATTGCGGTAATAAGACAGAATTAGTCGAGAAATGTGATTCAGAATGCATATCCGGTGGTTGCACAGATTGCGGGGATGGAGTGTGTAATTTCCCGGAGAATTATTTTAATTGTGCAGATTGCAGCACCTTGCCTGATTTTTGCATTTCTGATGGCGATTGTGAGGAAGATAATAAATGCATATATGGGGAATGCTCTACTCATGATTATATAATTGGAGATGGTTTATGCTCTCTTCCTTATGAAGATTGCAGTTCTTTGGATTGTAGTTGTGATAGTAAGGGGATTAGTTTTAGGGGCATGGATGATTATCCAATTATATTGATTCATGGATTTGCAAGCTCTGCAGTCAGGATGAAGAAACTCCAGAGGGCATTATCTTATGACTATGGTTATAAGAATGGGGGTGAGATATCTATATTTGATGTAGGGCGCCCTTTAACAGAAAAGAAAACAGTTTATGTTGCGACTTATTACGGAGATTCTATGCAAAGCGCTAAAGACAAGAAGGGGTTGCATGAGATTTTACAGAAGGCGTATCTGAAGATAATAAATAGGGTAAGGGGCGAAACTACGTTTGTGGATATTATACCTGGCCTTATTAATAGGGTAAAGTCCTGCTCAGATTCAGATAAAGTTAATATTATAGCACATAGTATGGGCGGCTTAGTTATGAAGAATTATCTATTGAAGGAGGATAATATTAGGAACGTAAACAAGATTATTTTTCTTGGCACACCTAATCATGGCGGGATTTATGGGGAGCAGACATATAAACTTTTTAAAGGGCTTGAGGCTCCTCTTGGAGATAGGAAGATGTTGTTAAAATCCTGCTCTTCTGGCAAGATTCATTCTGTGGTATTGTCTTTAATAGATGGAAGGGATGTAAGCGAAGAATGTTCTCAGATCCAGCAGGCAGGATCCGGGTCTAATCCAATATGGGAGATTGATGAAACAGTTGGGTTAGTTGAATATTATACAATAGCAGGGAATATTGATGGGAAGGGCGATGGGGTTGTACCGGTTGAGAGTGCAGCTTTGGAAGGGGCTGTCTTCAATAAGGTTGTTTCATGCAATCATTTCGATCTTAAGTATCCTTCAAAGTGTGAGGGGGCTTATCATTCTATAATCGAAGCCCTGGGTTATGATCCTCAAATTTCAATTGAGAAGAAATCTATTTTACATACTTTATCAGAATTCGTTTTATCAATACGTGATTTCTTTAGTGAAGATGTTGGATAAGGTTTGAAGGAAATGGGAGATTTTACAGATAGAAATGTTTATATATAATTCATTATATACAATCTATAGGTGATATATAATGGGTGCTACAACAATACAACTTGATAAATCACTTGTTAGCTCATTAAAGAAGGCAAGGGAGTATCCCAGGCAGACATATAATGAACTGATTAAGAACATGGTTCAGGTATTTAGAGTAATAAAGAAGAGAAACCAATATGATGAATTTCTTCATAAGATTCAACAAGCCAAGATGAAAGAATTGTGGGATAATAAAGAAGATGGGGCTTGGGAAAACGCTTAAAAATCGTTTCACGATTTTTAGCGTGTCAAAAACCGGAGGTTTTTAAACATGCTTAGAGCAGGAGATATAGTTTTAGCTAAGGTTCAGTTTACAGATACTTTTGAAGTTAAGAAAAGACCTGCTTTAGTGCTGTTTGAAGAATTTGGTAATATTATTGTAGCTGGAATAACAAGTAATCTGGAGATGAATGGCATACCCCTTACAAAAAAAGAAGGTGCAGTAAAAGATAGTGTTATAAAACTAAACTATATTTTCACTATTTCTGAAATGATGGTTGAAAAAGCATTGTTTTCTTTATCTAAAGAGAAGAAAAAGAAAGTTTTTGATGAATTGGTCAACAAATTAAAAAATTTAGATTAATAACAGTTATTTGTTATAATTCTTTGACTATACGAAGTGAAAGTGGGAAGTATGATCCGATGTAATTGAAGCTATAAAGAAAGAAGGATTTAGGAGAAGGCTAAGCCATAGTAAGGGAAATAAGGATAGGCTTTTTATTTATATCATGAATTGCGATGAGTAGTATATATTATTTAATGCAATTCACTACTAAACTTTTGCGTTTTTAACTGGCACATATTGAAAAGAATGTTCATCCCCGCACATTGAGGCATACATTTGCTACACATCTAGCAGAAAAAGGCCATCCTGTAAATATATCACAAAGTTTACTAGGCCACGCAAATCCAGAAACTATCCATGCTGTTGCTCCTAAATTAATCGATACAGAAAGCCCGTATGATGATTTGTAATTAAGATAATCTTTAAATAAATCATTTGATATTTGGTGTTTATGGTTGGTAAAAATGGGGATGAAAGGAGTTATGGATTTGAGAAATTACTAAATAAAAAAATAAGCAGAAGGGATTTTATAAAGTATTCTTTGATTTGTGCAGGTGGGGCAGCTGCAGGGGTTTATGGGTATAAATATCTATTTCAGGGGGAAAATCAGGGTAAGA
Organism: Nanobdellota archaeon; assembly: GCA_023140175.1. Lineage (GTDB taxonomy): Archaea > Nanobdellota > Nanobdellia > Woesearchaeales > WJIZ01 > WJIZ01. Next base: position 13,263 of record JAGLMD010000098.1, read on the forward strand.
TTTTTCCCGGAGATGCGCCTGATGAATTATGGAAATGGAGCAAGGAGGCTTATCACTACACAGCGTTTGGTGATGGGGTGAAATGCAGGCTATGTCCAAATGAATGTTTTTTAGAGAATGGAGACAGGGGCATTTGCAGGGTAAGGGTGAATATAGATAATAAGCTCTATAGCTTAGCTTATGGAAATCCTTCTGCTGTGCATGTTGATCCTATTGAGAAAAAGCCTTTGTTTCATTTTTTACCGCAAACATTGGCTTTTTCAGTTGCAACTGCAGGATGTAATCTTCGCTGCCTGAATTGCCAGAACTGGGATTTAAGCCAGGCAAAGCCAGAGGACTTGAGGAATTATGATTTAATGCCTGAAAAAACAGTTGCAGCTGCTTTGCAGGGGAAATGTAAATCAATTGCTTATACGTATTCTGAGCCGAGCATTTTTTATGAGTATATGCATGATTGTTCTAAGTTAGCGAATGGGCAGGGTATGAAGAATCTGTGGATAACGAATGGATATATGAATGAGAAGCCATTGAGGGAATTATGTAAGTATCTTGATGCTGCGAATGTAGATCTAAAGTGTTTTAAGGAAAGCATCTACAATGAGTTAAATGCCGGAAGCTTAAAGCCTGTTCTGAATACACTTAAGGTTTTGAAGGATGAGAAGAAATGGTTTGAAATAACAAATCTTATTGTGCCTAGCTGGACTGATGATTTGGATATGATAAAAGAGATGTCAGAGTGGCTTGTCAGGAATGGATTTGAGGATTATCCCCTTCATTTTTCAAGATTTACTCCGATGTATAAGCTGCAGCACCTTCCTTCTACACCTGTCTCTATCTTGAAGGATGCAAGAGAGATTGCAATGAGTGCTGGTATTAAATATGTTTACATAGGCAATGTTCCTGGAAATAATGCAGAAAGTACTTATTGCCCTAAATGTGGAAAGGCTGTTATTGGTAGAAAAGGGTATATTATAACAGAAAATAACTTAAATAATGGAACATGTAGATTTTGCGGGGAGAAGATAGCTGGAGTTTGGGAAGCATGAGTGGGAGAAATAAAAAGGAAGTAAAGATTTGGCATATTCTTTTTTCTATAGTGATCATAATGATATTACTGATTATGTTCGCGCATATACATGATCCAATTGAAGAGGAAAAGAATGTAAGGGAGGCTGTTTTTGCAGGAAGCTGGTATCCTGGCAGTAAAGATACTTTGAGTAAGGCGGTTCAGGGGTATTTGGATAGTGTGAAGAAAATTGAGTTAAACAGTACAATTAAAGCTGTAATAGTGCCTCATGCAGGCTATCAGTATTCCGGGCAGGTAGCTGCTGTTGCTTTTAAGCAATTAGAGGATATATACGAGGCTGTTTTTTTGTTAGGACCTTCGCATAGATATGCTTTGAGGCAAGCCTCTATATTAGATGTTACTCATTATAGCACCCCTTTAGGTGAGGTTAAGATTTCCTGGAAAGCGAAAAAGATGTTAAATGAGGAACTTATAACTTCTATTCCTGATGCGCATGCTAAGGAGCATTCTCTGGAGATAGAGATTCCTTTTCTGCAGAAACAATTATCAGATTTTGAATTGGTGCCAATACTTATAGGAAGCATCAGTGATGAACAATTTAAGGATATTTTATTGAAATATGTGGGAGAGAATGACCTGATTGTTGTGAGTGTAGATCTTTCTCATTATCATAGTTATGATGAAGCTTTGCAGCTGGATGGCTATACTATTGATAAGATCCTGAAATTAGATTATGATGGAATATATTCAGCTGAGATAGATGCTCAGTGGGCTGTTGCCGGCTTATTGAGGATTGCAAGGGAAAAGGACTGGAAGCCCAGGCTGTTATATTATGCAAATTCAGGGGATGTGAGCGGGGATAAAAGCAGTGTTGTTGGTTATTCTGCAATAGTTTTTTTAGATGAGAACAAGGAAAGAAAAGAAAAGGAGTTATTAACAAGCGAAGAGCAGGACTTTTTATTGGAATTAGCAAGAGAGACTATTGAAATATATTTAAGTACAGGAAAGAAGCCTGAAATAGATGATAATAAGCTAAGTCCTGCTTTGAAAAAGGTTCAGGGCTGTTTTACAACATTGAATAAGAATCGTAATTTAAGGGGATGTATTGGACATATATCACCCCAGGAAGAATTGTATAAATGTGTTATTGATAATGCTATCAGTGCTGCTGCCAATGATAGGAGGTTTAAGCCTGTAACATATGATGAGCTCAAGGATATTGAGATAGAAATTTCTGTTTTAACAGTTCCTGAAAGATTAGAATTTAGTTCTGGGGATGATTTAAAGAGTAAATTAAGGCCTTTGGTTGATGGTGTAGTATTGAAAAAAGGCTTTTACCAAAGCACTTATCTGCCCCATGTGTGGGAGCAAATTCCTGATAAAGGGCAGTTTCTTTCTAATTTATGCTCCAAAGGAGGAATGGGTGCGGAATGTTGGAAAGACAATTCTACAGAAGTTTATACTTATCAGGCATTTGTTTTTAGTGAGTAGGGGTTTTATTTGAGTTTTGGATTTTACCAATTCCTATACTTTATATACAATGAAAAATTTAAATTTTGCCCTTTTTGTAGACAAAAAGGTAAAATGCTCCCAGCGGGATTCGAACCCACGTCCTTGCCTCGAAAAGGCAAAATGATTGACCGGGCTACACCATGGGAGCATAAACATTAGAGAATTTGAAGGATTTTTAAAGGTTACTGAAAAAAGACAATAACAATGGCGCAGACGGGCTTAGTCTCCAAGCCCGAGATTTTATTCAAGCAAAGCTTGAATGAATTTTGAGCTTCGCTCAAATTTTGCAAAGCAAATCGGTTCGCCTGCCATTATTGCTCAAACTCTTTGGTTTGAGGCTTAAAAAATCCTGATTTTTATTGTTGTTGACTTTTTTAATAATATAAAATTAAAAACAAAATAGAGTATAGGAGACTATAAAATGGCCCCACGGAGACTTCCCAGATTATTAATCTTTTTGAACTCCGGACCTCCGGCTCTCTTAGAGCCAGATGTTTAGAACGTAGCCATATAAGACCGGCGCTCTAACCAAACTGAGCTATGGGGCCAAATTAAAGAGAAAGGAAAGATAATCCTTTTATAAAGATTTTTATAAATTCACTCCCCTAAACCATCTTCATTTTCAGGTTTCCGGGCAGGGTCGACAATACAGAGAAAAACTAAATCTTTCCCCCGATATTTTCAATTCTTTGGATAGAATCTGGTGGAATATAGGCTGCTTGTCCCGCTGAAACTTCTTCAGCCTCATCGTCTATATACATCAATCCTTTTCCTTTAAGGATATAATAAACTTCCGAACCTCTTAATTTATGTTTATAGGTTATATCCCCTGGTTTAACAATAGCTATGTAAGACAACGCATTGGAAAAGAAGTAATATGCGCCAGCCGAGATTCGAACTCGGGTCACAGCCTCTTTGCGAATTCTTGGCAAGGCCGTATCTTAACCACTAGACAACTAGCGCAATATGAATATACAATCTGTGGGACTAGCGTAGCGTATGTCCAACAATTTTGGTTCAACTTTTCAATTTTCATACAATGAAAATTTAAAAGGTGAAAATGGGCCCATCCGGACTCGAACCGGAGACCTTCTCCTTTCATAGCAAAATGCATGTAAGGGAGACGTTCTAGCCACTGAACTATGGGCCCGTTGCTTCTTGGGATTGCATAATATTTAAAAATTTAACTGTAAAGCATAAGAATACATTAATTTTATATAGGAAAAACATAATTTTAATGATAATGGAAGATAATGATACATCAAAAAAAGAGAAAGAAGGGCACGAGAAAATACTAAACATAATCCTCAAGGAAAACGAGATCACCTGGCAGACTATAATATACGACTTAATAAACTCAGAACAAATGGATCCATGGAACGTAGATATCTCATTACTTACCCAGAAATATATAGAAATGATAAAATCATTAAAAGAACATGACTTTAGAGTTTCTGGCAAAGTGCTGCTGGCAGCAGCCCTTCTTCTTAAAATTAAATCCAATAAATGGATAAAAGAAGATATAGCCAACTTAGACAGCTTATTTTCATCTGCAGAAGAAGACATGGATGATCTGCTGGATGGGCTAGAAGAGGATTATCAGCCAAGAGAAACTGTAGATGCAGAACTCATCCCGAAAACACCCCAGCCAAGAAAAAGGAAAGTATCTATTTATGACCTTGTTGCAGCATTAGACAAAGCATTAGAAGTGAAGCATAGAAGGGTATTGAGAGATGTTCCTATTCTTGATGTCAAAATCCCAGTAAAGAAAAAAGACATAAGCGAAGTAATCAGGG
>JAGLMD010000099.1 GCA_023140175.1 Nanobdellota archaeon
GCAAACTGTCAAATTTGGGTTATAGAATGTAGCCAGGGGAATATAGCCTATAAGTGATATACCAAAAGCAATCATAATATATTTCATAGAGAAATTTATCTTATCTAAAAAAAATAAGCAGAGTATACATAATAATATACTTACGAAAATCCCTCTTAAAAAAACAGTTTTTCTGCTCCCTAAGGCTTTAGCAGGCACTTGAGATATAGCATTAGCTAATCCAAACCCTAACATTGCTATTAATCCAAAAATAACCCCCAATGAAACACTCATAGACAAATAAACAACTAAGAACTATTTAAATTATTCTTTAAAAGGCACACAGATCTTAAACTCAGTCCATTTCCCCGGCTCAGACTCAACATCAATTCTTCCATTATGCAGTTCAACAATATTCTTGACTATAGACAACCCTAGTCCTATTCCCTGGTTCTTTCTTGTGAATGTATTATCTACTTGATAGAATTTATTAAAAAGCTTAGGAATTTCATCATTGCTTATCCCTATGCCTGTATCTCTTATAGAAAAAGACCACCCATTCTTTTCCCTTCCGCTCTTCAGCTCTATCCTTCCACTTTTCTCAGAAAACTTTATTGCATTATTCATCAAATTGATATAGACCTGCTTAAGCATCTTTTTATCAGCATGTACTTTCAATCTCTTACCCACTTTATTAATCACTTCAATTCCTTTGTTCCTTGCTATATTTATGTAAAGGTCGTCTATTATCTCATTAAAGTAGAAATCTGTCTTATCCAGGACAATCTTATTGGCTTCAATCCTATTTATTGTCAATAAATTAGTTATAAGGTCAGACAACCTGTTGTTCTCATCAATCAGCCTTCGGATAGCATCATCTTGCTTCCTGCTAATATTCCCAAACTTTCCTTTCTTGAGCAAAGACAAATATAACTTAACAGATGTTATAGGGGTCCTCAATTCATGGCTGACAACAGATATGAAATGATCCTTTAATTTATTCAGCTCTCTTTCATGTTTCACCATGTTCTCTGATTTTTTCAGCTTTGAGGTCAAAAAAGCCTTATCAACAAGCTTTAGGTAGACAGTTCTCATAAGAAGCAGGATAGAAAGAAAAGGCAGCGGATGTTGCGCAACAAAAAGCCTTTCATCTACCGAACCGTTATACAATAACCCTATGATGCTTGACAAGGGCAGCAGGAGATAGATAAAAAAAGCCAGAAGTATAGACCTCGGAAAATGTATATTTCTATATTTTCCTTTGCTGAACAGAAAGAAAGGGGAAATAAGCACACCCACCTGTACAAGGTTCAGGATAATAGCTACATATTGCTGCTCAAAAAACCCAGCCTTGAACAAAAAATACGTTCCAAATATAATTATAGTTACAAGATATAATGAATAGATTATCCTTTTCTGGAATGTAAATGTCTTTTCCTTGAATGCTGGAAAAACAAATGCACTGACTATCAATATCAATGCTGCTGTTTCAAGGTATGTATCTATGAACCATATCAGTACCCCAAACCTCATAAACCCATTAACACTAAAGATCCTGCTGAAAAGGATTATAGACATAACAGCCTGCCTAAAAAATAAGGCAAAGAACCCTACTATTAGGTATTTGTATTCTCTTTTTCTGTCTCTCTTGAACTCTGATATGATCATATAGATTATTACAAGATAAAAGACAAGCTCGATGAATCTCTTCATCAATTCTCCAGAAGGTGTTCCAAGGAAAAAAGAAAATCTATGAAAAGTCTCAATATTAAATATATATCTATATAAGGAGTCCAGTAACATGTTCACAATAGAAGGCTTTTTACCTTGTCTAAGAATTCATCAGGCTCAAACGGCTTTGTCATATAATTGTCAGTACCAACCATCTTTCCCTTTTTCTTATCTACTTCTTGGCTCAAAGCAGTAACCATCAGGATCTTCACATCCTTCAATTGGTCATCTTGTCGGAAATTAAAGCATAAGTCATATCCGCCCCTATTTGGCAGCATAAGGTCAAGAACAATCAAGTCAGGATTGTGTTCCTTTGCAAGCTTATACCCTTCATCACCATCCATTGCTTTTATTACATCAAATTCATCTTCTAGGATCATCGCTTGCGCATCTAGGATGTTCTTTTCATCCTCCACGATAAGGACTTTCTTTTTACCCATTTATCTCCCCCTTAACTTATTTCACCCCTTTAAAATCAGTGTAATATAAGAACTTTATAAACTTTATTGGTTGCTGGGATATAGGTTAAACTATTAGGATTAAATTTGGGGTGAATATAATGTTGTTCCTCTTAATATAGGTGGTTTGCAGTATTTTACGCTATTTCCTGATAGTTCTTGGTTTATCAACCGTTCATAATAATATCTAAAGTAAAAGCTACTTTTGCCTGCATAATTCCTCGGATTTTGTTTTATAGCTTGATAATATTCATTGCTTTTAGTTTACCTAATATTTTAAATGCAGCCAGATTATCATCATAGGAACTATTCTTTAGGCATATTCGAAACTATTATATAACTTATATCCATTTCTAACTAATTGGTGATATAATGAAAAGAACATTCATGATAATGATATTGCTTTTAGCAACTCTTGTAACAGCACAGGGAGATGTGCAGGATGCAGGCACAACACCGGATTCTGTTTTTTATGGGTTGGATAGGGCAATGGAGAGTATAAATCTTGCCGCAACTTTTAATTCTGCTAAAAAAGCAGAAGTTCATCTAAGACATGCTGAAGAGAGGTTAGCAGAACTTAAGGAGATGATCGAAGAAGGCAAGACAAAGCATATTGAAAAATTAGTAAAAGATAGGGAAAAATCTATTAATAAATCAGAGGAAAAGGTTCGAGAAGCAGAAGAAAAAGGAAAGAATGTGGATGAGCTTGCTGCTAAAGTTGAAGAAATGCATGCTAAACATATTGTAGTTTTAGGGGGATTATTAGAAAAAGTTCCTGAACAAGCAAGAGAGCATATTCAAAACGCTATAGGGAAATCTTCAAGAAGCCAGGCTATTGGGGCAATAACCAAAGAAAAGCAGGAAGAGAAACAGGCTGAAGCACAGGCACAAATTTCGGAAGAAAAGAAAACTAAAGCAGAAGATAAAATCAAGCCTCAAGAAAAGAAAACTGATGCTACAGAACAAAGTCAGGATGAGAAAAGTCAGAAGCCAGATGCAACAGGCAACTTAGTTATGCAGATCACAGATAAAAAGCCAGAATCTTTGAACATAACCAGCTTAGAAGTGACTATTTCTGATATTACTGTGCATGCTGCTGGTAGTGGAAGCACAGTCGAGGAAGTATGTACTATAGAAAATATCACTGAAGAGGTTTGCATTAATGAAACAATTCCTGAAATTGTTACAGTTTGTGTAAATGAAACAACAATAGAGGAAAATTGTTCTATTGTCATAATAAACAATACTAACACTACCTTGTGTGTAAATGAAACCATAATAAATGAGGTTTGCACTAATGAAACAATAAATAATAGTGTTGAGTCTTGTGAGAATATTACAAATAGTATAGAGACTTGCGAAACCGAAGGCTCACCTGGTGAAGGTTGGTTCACTATTGTAGAAGGTCCTGTGACTTATGATCTTATCCAGATAAAAGATGTAAAGGAATTCTTAGGCTCTAAGGAATTGGGCGCTGGCAAATATACGCAGATAAGGCTTTATATTGATAGTACAAAGCTGATGATTTCAGGCGAAGAAGAGCCATTAAAGATACCAAGTGGAAAATTAAAGCTTGTTAAGAATTTTAATATAGTTGATGGAGAGACAACAACACTGACTTTAGATTTTGATGCAGAGAAATCAGTGCATCAAGCAGGCTCTAGATATATAATGAAGCCCACGATAAAGGTTATACAAGAATAATAGAACTCAGCTGATCTCTATACATAAAATCAATTTTTATTGTTTTCTTTTTTTCCTATATTATCAGACCTACAAACAGGACACTTTACATAATTATACAAAGAATTCCACTCCCCCCTACACTTATTGCATTTGAAATGCTTCAGCCCCTTCGGCTTATAGGATTTTAAGATTTCTTCTATTGCTTCCAAAATACCGTACCCACGGGTGCATGTAGTACAATAAGGTAAATTTCTCATTTTCTTGTATTTTTACTAGATACATATTCTCCACAACATAAATCTTTATATATAAGTTATCTAGTTATATAACTAGATAAATTCATAACTGAATTGAGGTGAAAAACAATGGGATACAAAACAAAAATACAGCTGATAAAAAGGAAAAACTCTGAGCAATGGTATGTTAACTTTCCATATCAGGTTGCCCAGGTTATGGGATTCAAAAAGGGCGAAGATTTTGAATGGCTCTTAGTAGACAAAAACACAATGAAATTGAGGCGGTTAAAATGAAATATCTTGAAAAAGAAAAAGAACTGATTGAAAAAACCAAAAACCAGATTAAATCAATAGTAGACCAACAGCTCCGAGAACTTATCAAGTGGGATCCAAATAGGGAATTTATTGAGTTAGAACTGGAGATTTGTAAAAGGCTGAATGAAATAGGGGCGCAGTTATTAGAATCATTAATACCTCAGGTTTATGGTGATGGCTACATTGGCCCAAGAAAAAATATCAATATAGATGCAGAATACGATGAAGATAGGATATCTTATCGATGCGAATCCAAAAGCAGAACCCGCCCTTTAAAAACTATCTTTGGTGATATTAAAATTAACAGGGCAATGTATAGTGAATACTTTTCAGGCGGGTATAAGTCATTCTTAGATGAGAAACTGGATATAGAAAAAAAGAAGATTTGTCCGCTGATTAAATACTGGACAGACTTGATTGGAACAATAGCCCCATTTGATGAAGCGACCGATATTTTAAACAAGATAAGGGGAATTAATGTTTCGACCAAGCAGGCCCAAATTTCAACAGAAGAAATCGGAGCAAAAATAACAAAGACTCACGACGAGAATGTTAAGGATATACAACTAAATGATAAAAAAGAAGTTCCGGCTGTAGATATAAATTTGAATTTAAATTCAAATAAAATAGTGTACATAGAAACAGACGGATGCCATATTAATACTTATGACGATTGGAAAGAATGCAAAACTTTTATGTTATTTGAACTAGATAAAATATCAGAAGATAAGCATAGATTAAAGAATAAATTCTATTATTCGACAATGAAAAGTGTTGGTGAAATAAAAAGACAATTAAAGCACCACATCGAAAAGTATTGTGGTGGTGGTGAAGTGAAAATAGTTTGCATAGCAGATGGCGCAAAATGGATATGGAACTCCATGGAAGAATTATTTCCAAAGCGAATTTATCCAAGCGGCATAGTTGAAATAGTTGATTGGTATCATGCAATAGAAAAGATTGGCGATATAAAAAAAGAAATATTTAGGGACGAAGAAGCGGGAAACAGATTCTATGAACACTGTAAAGAGAACTTAAAAAGGGGGAATATAGAAGTGATAGAACAAACACTTGAAGAATTAAGAGATAAGCAGACATTGCAGGAAAGAAAAGAATTTGTTGATGGTAATCTAAAATATTTTATGAACAATAAGGAAAAGATGAGATATGAGAAATTCAGGGAACAGGGATTATGCATAGGTTCTGGGGCAATAGAAAGCGCAAATAAATATGTAGTACAAAGAAGATTAAAGTTGCCTGGAATGAAATGGAATGAAGATAACGCAAACTATATGGTGCACTTAAGAGCAGAGTACATTAATAAACAAATGGATGTACATTATGGGATAAAAAGCAACCCTTTAATTAATGATGTTGCTGTGACTTAACCTTAAACTAGTACATGCACCCCGTACCCACAAGATTATGGTTGTAGATGTATTTTAGAAAAAGAGAATTAAAATTTTCTCTTCTTTCTATAACATTCTCTGCAATAAACAGGCTTGCCTTCTGTAGGTTTGAATGGTACTTCGCATTCTTCTCCGCAATCTGAACAAGTTGCCTTATGCATTTCTCGGTTTCCGAAATTTCTTTCGTTTCTAAATTCTCCCATCGTTATTTCCTCCTTATATCGAAACCATATAAGAGAGCTAACTCTTTCATATGATATTATAGGCTATAAGTGCCAATTGCTTTATAAACCTTTCTCCATCAAATACATAGAATTCTACTCTATTTCTTTCCTTAAATTATCAACAAACCTTTCAAAATCCTCTTTCTTGACACATGCTCCGCATGCATATTCATGCCCCCCGCCATAGCCGGAAACATTAACAAGAGCCTTATTTATTATAGGTGGTAAAATCACTCCTTTTGACCTTAAGCTCATCCTCATCTCTCCGCTCTTCTCTCTTGCTATTATGATTATCTTATCAGGGTAAGTATGAAGAATCTCATTTGACAACTCTCCTGTAAAGCTCATCTTATCATCCTGGTATGTATATACAATAAATCTGTCTTTCTTCTTCACTTTCTTCTTCACATCATCCAGTGCTGTCAGATACATGCTGTTTATTTTTTCAAATCTCTTATACACAAACCTTCCCTGGCCGGTCTCCTGATTCAGGATTTCATAAGGGCTGTTTATCCTTGTAAGCACCTTCACACATTTCATTGCTTCACTTGTTGTCCCTTTTAGCATGAAGTTGAATATATTTGCAAGCTTTCCTATCTTGCTTTCAAAAAGAGCCTGCCCTGGATTAGTAATAGATTCATCTATTAATCCAGGATATTGTTCACAGAACTCTCCTCTAAAGTAAGGGATATGCCAATCCCCGATACAGCCAGCCATTGCTATCCATAAATCCTGTTGTACAATATCATAACAGATGTTAGTAGCCGGATATACAATATCTTTCTTATGCAGCCTTGGATTAAAATAAAGCACATTATCCAGTTTCTTTGGTTCATGATGGTCTATCCATATCACAGGCCTTCTTACTTCATCTACAAATTCCTGCTTCACTATGGCAATATCCAGGATAAAAACCTTGTCTGCTTCATAGTCAATAACCTTCTTTGCAAATTTCTTATCAACACAAGGCTTGCTCTTGATAACAATGCCAATTCCTTCCTTGATATATCGATATAGCAGCAAAAAAGAGCATAATCCATCAGCATCATCATGAAAAAGAAATATCGGCCTTTGACAATTAGTAAGCTCTTCTCTTATCCTCTCAATCTCTTTTTCTGTCAGGCCTTTCATAAGACAAAGTTTTCATATCAACTATATAAATCATTTGTTCAAGCGTATATATTCTTTAATCTCTGATTTCAAAAACTATTCAAAATCCCAAATTTTTAATCGGTTTAGAAATCTCTGATTTCAAAAACTATTTATTCTAACTGCCCTTACCTTAACAAATGAATATCAAATGCCTGCGCTGCAAAGGCTCTGATCCATTAAGAAATTGCGGAAGGACATTCTGTCCTTTGATAGCCAAATCAGAAGCCAGATTTAAAATAGAAAGAAAATTGCAAAGCAAGGATTTTCAAGGCTCTTCTCCAGCTCCTTTTGTCGGTAGATTTGGATATCCATATGTTAATGTAGGCCTTCTTTCACCGCCGGAAACAAAAGACAATGCTTGGGAATATGATGCTCCAGGATACTGGGCTTCAAAGAATTATTCGATAAAACAAGTGATTGGCTTCCGTTCAGAATTAATTAACTCAAATAAGAAAACTTTCATAAAAGGTCAGGGAAAGACTCTCGAAATAGCACAGGAGATAGGGATGGCATCAGCGCCGGTTGATGTTGAAATTAACCTTGAAGACAAGCCCAAATTCAGAGTTCAAACAGACTCTTTTCTTGCTCCACAAGGCCCAAATGCAAAACTAAAAAAAGCAAAAATAACCTCCAACCCAAAGATTCATACAAAAGTAGACAAAGTTGTTTCAGATACAGACCTAAAAGCAGCCAATGCCCTTAATTATCTTTACAGCAATAATTTTGATGAAAACTTCCTCTCTAAACTATTATCCGTAGGTACATTGGGGATAAAAAAGAATCGAAAATTAGTTCCGACAAGATGGTCTATCACAGCATCAGATGATATTCTGGGAAAAAACATCATCAATGAGATAAAGAATTACTCCGAAGCAGATTACATGCTTTACTTTGGCTCTTACTTGGGAAACTATTACCTCCTCTTACTCTTCCCGGATGTATGGGGCTATGAGCTGTTTGAAACATACCTTCCTTTAGTATCATGGAACCAGACAAAAGAAATCCAATACACAACAGACTACGAGCCATATCAAGGAAGAAAATATTATGCAGAAAACTGCGCAGGCGGATATTACACAGTAAGGTTAGCGATTGCAGAACACCTAAAAAAAATCAAGAGACAAGCCTCAGTTTTGGCAATAAGAATAATAACAGGTGAATACGCAGCTCCTTTAGGTGTGTGGGTAACAAGAGAAGCAACAAGAAAAGCCATGAACAATAAGCCCCTAAGCTTTTCATCAAGAGACCTGATGCTTGATTACGTAAAAAGTTTTGTAAAGAATAAGTTTGGCTATTCAATAGATAATATATTAAGTAGCAGCATTATCATAAAAGAATTAAAAACACAGAGAAAACTAACAAATTTTCTCTGATTTCTTCCAAGGCAGGACTATACATCCCTTTTCTTTGAAAAGGCTGTAATCTCCATTTCCATTTACAACAAAAGTGCTGATATTATTCCCTCTTAGATATCTCTTTGCTGTTGCAATGGTCTTTCCTGATCTGGAAACATCATCCACTAGGAGTATCTTATTGCTGCTCAAAGAAAACTCAGCCTCAATTAGCTTAGCATCCTCATACATTGGCGTATTTTCCTTGTCTCTGTACTGTATCCATATTATCTTCATAGGAATCTTAAGCCTTTGCTGTATAAATGCTGCAGGAATTATCCCGGCATTTCCTATCGCCACTATAATATTAAAATCATGAAATTCACTCTTCTTCAGCTCCTCATCTAGTCTCTCAAAAAAATCATTCCATTCTATTGTTTTCATTCTAAGAAACCCCCAGTTTAACTGTTTTATAACTATAGTAGGCAGCTAGTGCCCACACCAAATCACTAAAGAACAAAGCTATCACAACACCATTAACAATCTTAATAGGCATTCCTGCTAAATAGACATCTGTTAGCCATAACCATGGCATATGTATCAAATAAGCGAAAAAAACAGCAGCGATAAGATTGATCCCTTTCCTGAAAAACCATCCTGCAAAAAATCCAAGTATCATATTGCCAACAATGATATAAGGGTTATTCAAAAACACAGCAGTAAATAATGAGCCAAATCCACCACTTATCAACCCCCCAAAAGGGCCATAAACCGCAGCAGCTATAAAGACAAGATACTGAAACAAATGTATCTTAAAACCCCAGCTAGTGGAAATATTTACCATCCCTAGGAGATTAGGGAATAAAGCCAGAAAAACCAATAAGCTCACAGATTTAAAGCTCCATTTGATATCAAATGGAAATATGTTTTTATAAATCATAGATATATGAAATACACTTAGTTTAAAAACATTTTCAAAGGTATTCTGAAATCTCTGATTTCAAAAACTATTCAAAATCCCAAATTTTTAATCGGTTTAGAAATCTCTGATTTCAAAAACTATTAAAATCACTACCCTTTCCTAATCTCTCATGCCAAACTTTAAATCATCATTACAAAAATTCAGCTCTTCTTTACAAAGAATAATCTCACACAATATAGATATAACTCTAATTGGCAAGCAAGACATCCTGGACTTCAAGCAGAAGAAAAATGCCTATTACATTAATCTTTTCAAGACTTCATTCAATGAACTGCTCTCTTCAGTAAATGAAATAAGTGAAAAAGACAATAGGGAAACAATAGAAGAGATAAAATCAGATCTAACTAGCTTAAACCAAAGCTTTGAGAATAAGGATTTGGAAAAACTAAGCCATATAGCAAAGAAACTGGAAAACCTCGATTCAAAAATAATCTATCCTAAAGAAACACAGTCATTATCCTTCAAAATCAAGAATCTGCCATTAGAGATAGCAGACGACATGAATGCCGACTTAAACGAGCTTGAGAAATGCTTTAATTCAGAATGCTATCGCTCTGCAGTCATTCTCTGCGCCAGGCTCTTAGAAACATCTTTACATAGGAAATACTATGACTCCACTAATTTAGATATTCTTGAAAAAAATCCAGGCATAGGCCTGGGAACTTTGGTTGCGAAGATGAAGGAAAAAAACATTTCTTTAGACCCAGCAATAACCCAGCAGATTCATTTAATAAATCAGGTAAGGATATACACAGTCCATAGAAAAAAACAAGCTTTCCTTCCAAACAAAGACCAGGCACAAGCCATAATTTTATACACTATCGATATTATAAAGAAACTATTTTAGTAATCTAATTATCGTTATCTATTTGCTGATCTTTTCTTTCATCTCTTCCAGTTCTTTCTTAAATCTCGATAAAGTATTTATGATATGTTCTTTCTGGGTATTTAGTATAGAAGCAGTCTTTGCCAGGACATCTCCCTCAAATTTCTCTAATCTCTCTAACTCCAGCTCAGCTATCTCAACTATCCTTCCCTTCTTCAAAGACTTTTTAGCCTTTTTCCATTTCTCAAATAATTCTTCCGCTCTCGCAGGAATCTCATTAATCTCCACACTCAGTAGCTTAGCAGCTTCCTCCAATATCCCTTCAACCTTTTCTTCTCTTTTCTCAGCAGCTTTTCCTGCAGTAAACGTTATTCTTACAACACCATCTTGGATCTTATTGGTCTTGATTATCTTTATCTTTCCTGTTTCCTTGGTTTTATTAAGGTGAGTTCCTCCGCACGCTTCAATATCCCTCCCCTTTATATCAACTACTCTTATCTTTTTGCCTGGAACAGCCCCTCCCTGGTAGATTCTAAGCCCATACCTCTTCTCAGCTTCATTTCTTGCTAAAAAACTTTTCTTTATCTCAATATCCTTATTGACAATATCATTAGCAAGCTTCTCAATCCTTTTCACATCTTCCTCAGAAATATTTTCATAATGTGTGACATCAAGATGTGCCTTTTCTCCAGTCTTTTTTGCTCCTGCCTGGTTGATATGATCTCCTAAAACCTTGCGGGCAGCAGCATTCACAATATGTGTAGCAGTATGATGCTGCGCAAGCTGTTTCCTCTGCTCTGGTTCAATCTCAACCCTGATCTCCTCTCCCACCCTAAACTTTGGCTTTTCCTCTAATCTATGCACAATTATAGCACCCTGTTTGAATATATCAGCAGTTTTCTGTCCATTTAAGAAAGCAATATCATGAACCTGTCCTCCTGATGTGGGGTAAGCAGCAGTTTTATCAACAATAACATCATTTCCTATTATCTTCAAAACATTAGCCTTATTAGTCAACTTAAGATAATCACCATAATATAATGCCTCAGTATCAGCTATATTCTTTAGATCTAATTTATCCTCTTTTATAGTAGCATGTTCCTGCTCCTTTTGCGAATGCCTCTCAGCTACTTTTGCATAGAAATCATCTGGTACAATAACATCCTTTCCATTTTTCCTAGCCTCTTCTTTAACCAGCTCCGGCGATATTCCATTAGAATCATATAATTCAATAAGCTTGTCCTCTGTAATCTTCTTATCTATAAGCTTTGAGACAATCTGCCTTGTCTTCTGCCTAGTTGCCTTATATTTCTCTTTCTCCACATCCATTATCTTCTTTACATTTTCAAGATTTTCAGAAAGCTCAGGAAATAATGGTTTTAGATAAGAAGCATGCCATTCTGCAATATCATTCATATCAACATTCCATGAATATTTATCAATAAAGCTCAAAGCCCTCCTTAAAATAACCCTTAGATTATATCCTCCTCCAACATTAGATGGCAAAGCACCATCAGATAATGCAACTAATAATGCCCTTGAATGCTCAGCAACAGAAAAAACTGCAGAAAGAGGGATTATATTCTCTTTCAACTCAACTTTATCAACAGAAATCTTCTTAGCAACATCTCCCCATACTTTATCTATATTATCTACTTCATCCACATTAAGATAAGCAGAATAAGGCAAAAATCTTTTCATTAAGTCATTATCAACCTTGACGCCAGTCAGCTTGAACATCTTCTTGCACACAGTAGGAAAAGTAGTCTCATACGAAGTTGATGCACCCTTTGTAAACCAGGCATTTCTCTCATGCCCCATTCCCATATCTAGTACCTTGAGAGCCAACTCTTTATTCCCACTAGCAGTCTGCTCAAACATAGTATAAACCTGGTTTCCTAACTCGAGGCCTCTTGAAAAATACTCTATGCATGGCCCGAAATTCCCGCCGCCAGCCCAAGAATCCTCATGAAAAGTTATCTCAGAATTAGGCAGTCCTAATCCAATCTTCAGCCAATTATGTATATCCCTAAAATATCTTGCCTGGTCCCATGTTTCCTTTGTATCAAAAGCATGCTGCCCGATCATAACAAAGCCAGTATAATGTGCCCCTGTTATCCCGACATTATCAATATCATTAAACCTTAGAGAGAACTGCGGCACAACCAATGGATTAGCAGGCGGCTCAACTTCCCCAGAAACAACATATGGCTGGAAATCATAAATGCTGGCTTGAACAAAATCAGTATCATCCCTCCATCTTGCAACAACAGGATATCTAGGTATGGGTGTATACCCCCACTTTGAAAATAATCTCGAAAACTCTTTCCACACTCCAATATAATCCATCTCTTTCTTAGCAGGGCTTTTTCCAAAAAAACTAAAGCCTCCAGAACAAGCAGGATCTCCGCAACTTTCCTGATCTTCATTAACAGTCCAGAAATTAGTTCCGCATTTGCATCTCTTCCTGACAAAGCCCTCTTTCTTGAGAACACCAACAGGATAATACTTCTCAAAATTCTTAGAAGCCTCTTTCTTAAACCATTTCTTCACTTCCTTATCACTTGCCATAATTCTCTCAAGAATAAGTCTAAATTTAAATGTTTTTACTAAATCTCCCTTATTTTCTTGTCTTTTACTTTTTTCTCACTTACTGGGATATCTGAATCCAGATCAACCAAATCATCAAAATCCTTCTTTAGTTTCTTTTTTATCTTATCTATTTCGTCTTCCATACAAATATTAGATATGCTATCTTTTATTAATCTTACCAAAAAATATTTAATCTCCAACTATTATTTAGAGTTCAGGGGGTGATATTATCGAACCTGAAGCTAAATCTGAAGAGCAGGAAACAGGTATAATTACTCATTTCTTTGACCATATAGATGTTGCTGTATTAAAAATTGAAGCTGGTTCTTTGAAAGTAGGAGACACTATATATGTAAAAGGCGCCACATCAGACTTTACCCAGAAAATAGACTCTATGCAGATAGACCATGCAGATATTGAAGAAGCAAAGGCAGGACAATCTATAGGCCTGAAAGTAAAAGAAAAAGTCAGACAACACGATAAAGTCTATAAAGCTTAATCTTTATATTTTATATAAAATATAACCCATAAATATATATCTTTATACATCTTATTCTATATTAGTTAGAGGCACTCTTGGCTCTCTTTTTAATATTCATATTGGGGGTGTAAATATGTTGGAATCTAGGCCATATGTAAGAGAACCTATAAAACATAGGATGATAGAAGACCATGATTTTGAAGATTTGGAATTATACTGGGGTTACCTTAAGAAATCATTTGAAGAATCAGAGTATTAAGTATTTTATCATTCTCTCTCCATTTCATCTATTTCTTTCTTTAGGCTTTTAACTCTTTCAACAAAGCTCTCTCCCAATTCATTTCTGAATCTCGTTATAACATCCTCAAAACTGCCTTCTTTATCATCAAATATTAGATTGTCAGCATGTGTAATTATCTTTTCTTCCTTTGTTTCAGGTACAAAATCTCGGTTAGGCAGATCCAAACCCTGCTTAGAAATATCCTCTTTCCTGATTCCCACACCAACATGCCTCTCAGCTATGTTAGCAATATCATCCAATCCCTCTTTCTTTAGGATCTCTGCTCCCACTAATCCATGCCTGACCTTATCTTTTGAAGGCGGGCATGAAAACCTTCCTATGTCATGCAATAAGCTCCCAATTCTTATCTTATACATATCAACATTCTTACACTTAGAAGCAATCCTTAACGCAACTCTCTGCACTGCTTTCACATGATTCAGCACTTTCTCAAAAAGTTTATCAGAACCGGAATATTTTCTCAATAATCCTATAGCATCTTCTTCAGTTATTTTTCTCATAATACAGAAGTTTTGCAATCTATTTTTTAATTCTTTCTAAATTCCGTTCTTTATTATCTTTAGAATATCAACTATGAAATCAAATCCATGAACATACCTGAATTTAGTGGATATATTGAAGAAAAGAGTTAAGGCTATCAATGTATAGAACTTATTCACTATCCTTCTTCTGATATTCCTCTCCATTATAATAAAAGGGCAAGCACATGCTTGCCCACATCACCTCTTTTTTCCCTGCAGAGATGAAAGGGAAAAGGCTCCCCTCACTTTGTGGGGGGTTAAGAATTAGAGGAGCGGGAGCCTTTGAACATGAAATATTTACCTCTTTATCTTTATTGGCGGCTTATTTAATTCTCTAAGCCATAACAACCCAATTCTTATCAACTCTTTATTGAGCTTATCACTCAATTTGTATGTTTTCTTGTAAAGGTCATAATCCACTATGCCCATGCTTTTCATAGGCGTCAATATCCTGTCATAAAACTGTCTTTTATTATAGCTGACCTTTACCTTCTTGCCCTTATAGGGCGCTTCTTCGATAATATCTGTTATCAGATTGCCCTCATGCAGCTTCGTTGCAAACATGCTCATCTCTGTCTTGCCTATCTCACTATCATTCTCTTTGATATGCTCGATAAGCAATTTTGCAACAATGATCTGCTGCTTAGTTGCAAACACTATCTCATATATGTCTTCGGGTAAATTGAATCTATCAAATAACATTACCATTAACTACATATAATTAAACTAGTATATAAATCTTTCTATTTTAGCAACTAGTATATAAATTTGTATATTAGTTTTAAATAAGAAATAAAAAAAGAAGTTAGTTATTCTATAGTAGGGAAAAATATAAAAACTACCGATAGACAAAATTACTATCATTTATTGGAGAGTGTTTTATATGTCAAAGATGCTGCAAAGATATTTTTCCTATACTAATGACTCAGAACCAATTCCTTCTCTTGATCATATCGTTGATGCCCACTATCCAGGTGGCTTTACATGGAATCGTATAAAGTTTCATGATGATTATAGCGATATTTCTCTAGAGAACATGCATGAAATGCATAAGCATTTCAAAAAAGCACATGATTACGGAAGTAAAATAGACTTTTTTGAAACTAAAGAAGACCAAGCTAATTTTCAGGAATTATTATCGAGAAATGAAACAGCCTTACTGCAGGAATATGTTCTAAAATTAGCACAAAAAGGAATTAAATGGATACCTATTAATGAAGTTCCTTTAGACGAGTTAGAAAAAATAAAAGATATATACGGTGACGATATAAAAAAATTGGTGCTTCCTGGAACTCTCAGCATCCCTAAATCCAGCCCAGTTATTTTTGGTTATCTAGGTAAAACCATGGATGGCATAGACCCCATGACTAGCTATGCTTTAAATCCAAAAAACGGTCATCAGGTATTTCATAATAAACAGCGCAGCAAAAGGCCAGAAGCAAAGGCCAAAAAACAAACTTCAGAAACCCCTGATTATGGATCTTTAGAAGCAAAAGATTCTTTTCTCAAGACACATGAACTTCTTACCCCTCCAGAATTGCTTAGGGTTTATCAAGATGGTACAATTGAATCAAGAATCACTCCAGACAATCTAAGGTGGAATCCAGAAAAGCCATATTCTGTTAGGGTTGTTCCTAACCTCGTTCCAATACTTCCACCACAAGCATTTGGAGCAAAACAAGAATTATCTAAGGATGAACAAGAGATGTATAAATCATATCTTTCTATTCCAGAGGGAAGGGAACATATAAAAAATCTAGGAGAGTTGCTTAAGAAGTTGAGTCTTCCTACAACTTTAATCAAAGATTACTTTAGGAAAGAGTTTTTACATTTTGTTATAATTGAGCACCCCGAGCTTTTCAACGATAATCCAAGGAATGAATATGATCTTAAGAGAACAGGGACATTGACAAGAAATGAATTTAGTCATGTTATGAAAGCAATGATAGAGACAAGGGTGTATATTGAGAGCCATCCACTAGTCAAATACTCAAAACTTTTTAAGAATTGGGGCGGCGCTTCCGGCGCTTCCTTGCCTCATACACATAGCCAGATTAGTGGGGGACTTACATGGCCGACAAAAGTAATTCGCAATATCGATTATCTACAGCGTAATGGCTCTAATGCCAATGCCAAGATCTTGGATTTCTATGAGCAGATGGGCTTTCTTATAGCAAGATCTGAAGACCGAAGAGTCAAGGCATATGCTTCTCCTTGGTCATCTTTTCCAGGTACAGTTGAGATTTATATTAGGGGTGAACATGCGCCAAGATATGAGCTCCTTTCTATTGAAGATAGGGCCCAATTAGATACAATGTCGCATTTTGTCCAGACAGCAATGGGCGATCAGCCATATAATTGGATAATCTTAGACACACCAAAAGACTCTAATGTTGAAATTCCAGTGGGATGGAGGGTAAATCTAAGAAGCAACAACATGATTGCTGGCTGGGAATTATTTGGCGGAGACAGAGCATCATCATATCCACCAAGAGTATTTGCATATCATATAGCAGAAATGATGAAAAAAACACAGGATAGATATTCAGATCAAAATCCAGGATATGGGATAGAGAACGTAAGATTTCCCATCCTTAATGGAAATAAGTAGGCTCAACTTTCTCTCTAAAAAACTCTCCAATCCTTTCCTTCCACATCTTGGTTATTTTCATATCCCAGTCAGCTGGAAAGCATTTCTTATAATTCTCCCACATATATCTCGCATCCATAAAAACAATTACACCCCTGTCTTTCTCACTCCTTATGCACCTTCCAGCATTCTGTAATGTCTTTGTGATTGCAGGATATATGTAGCCATAATTCATTCCCTCTCCATATTTATCATCATAATATTCAATCAGTTCTTTTGTTTCAAGATTCGGCTTATGTAAGGGCACACCCACGACAACAACACATTTCAATAACTCTCCAGGCATGTCTACTCCCTCTCCAAAGCTTCCCTGTGCTACACCAAGCATTACAGCTCCCGAATCTTTGTATTTCTTGAATTTCTCCAGAAAGCTTTTCTTCTCTTCCTTGCTCATTCCCCGAATTTCCAAAAAGATTGTTTTCCTGCTCAGCTTTTCAAAATATCTGTATATAGAATTCCTTAGCTCATAGCTCGGAAAAAATACAAAACTATTTCCAGGCACAGCATTCACAACCTCAGCCAATATCAAAGCAATCTTCTTGTACTGCTCCTGATTCCTTGCTGTATATTTTGTTGTTACATCTGGAATTATCAGGTTCAGCTTATTCTTGCCTGAAAAAGGGTCTTTATATTCTTCAACACTATAATTTTTAAATCCCAATATATCAGCATACATCTCTGTCGGACTTAAAGTGCCTGACATGATTATAGTGCAAACACAGCCATTCACAACATCCTTTGATATAATAGATGGGTCAAGGCATTTATAATTCAGAGTCAATAATTTTCCATACTTTGTCTCTCTGAAATTTATTGTTCTTGAAAAACCTTTATCAGGACCTTTCCATGTCTCCATGAAAAAAGCTATAGACCCTATAAAACTCTGTCTTTGCAATTCCCTTATGTCATCACCAACAAGCTCAAACTGTTCCATGCTTTCATCATACTCTATAGTAGCATCAACTTTCTTAAAAAATTCATTCTTCAGAACATAATCTTCTTCTTTCTCCATATCTAATTCACTCCCAAGCTCATTGAGCACATCTAAAATACTTATCAGTTTGCCTTTAATCTCCTCATATCCAAATTTCTTTGCTTCTTTGATAGCCCTGTCTATTATATAGCTGGATAATTTCATAGACATCATCTCCCTGCATCTCCCAGGCAGATTATGTCCTTCATCAATTATCAATATGCTCTCCTCTAGTTTTTTATTAGCCCGAAGAAAAAAATTATCCCTTATCTTTTCATTGAATACATAATTATAATCCGCAATAACAACATCAGCTTCCCTTGCAAGAATAGTAGCTATTTCATAAGGGCACAGTTTTTCCTGCTTGCATATCCTGTTCAATGTTTCAGTGTCAGCAGGCATTATCTTTTTTATATCCTCAATAGCTTTCACAGCAATAGTGCTTGCCTTTCCCTTTGTCTTTGTGTTTTTATAGAATTCACAGATATCATCTTCCCTCATAGCCTTGCAGTATTCAGAAAACTCACCTGAAGGCATATTCTCTGCACCTTGTTGAGAGCACATCCATTTCTTTCCTATGATATCACAGCATTTAATCTCAACTCCAAATTTCTCTTGTATGTCCTTTATAGTCTTTATTGCAAGAAGATGCTGTGTGTGCCTCGAAGTAAGAAAAAAAACAGTCCTTTTGTTCTCAAGCACATTTTTAAGAGCAGGTCCAAGAGCAGCAATAGTCTTTCCTAATCCAGTAGGAGCATTGATAAGAATATTCTTCTTATTATCAATGGCTTCCTTTATATCTAAAATAAGTTTTTCCTGCTCATCCCTTATCTTCTCATAGGGAAAAAGAATATCTATGTCATCCATAAATCAAGGCACGAAAGATTATTTATAAGTTTATTGCACTATTAGTCAACGACAAAAGTATCCTATAAATTTCTGCATAAATTTATGTTTACACCAAAAATTCTCTAATGCTTCTTGTAAATTTTCAATACTTGAAAAATACTGTGATTTTGTAATTTGATTTCTTGAGACTTTCCAACAAGTTTCAATAGGATTTAATTCAAGAGAATATGGGGGGATATATTCTACTTTGATATTGGGATTCTTATTAATGAAATTTCTCACAACTTGAGTCTTATGCCATCCAGCATTATCAAGAATTAATACATATTTTTTGTTGGAGTCAAGCCAATCAAAAAGACCCGATAAAAAGCTCAAAAAAGTCATACTATTTTGAGCAACATAGAACTCATAATAGAACCTGTGAAAACTGGTCAGAGCACCAAAAGTTATGAGTTTTTTATTGCTCCAGAAAAAAGCGCCTTTTGGCTTTTTTCCTTTAGGAAACCAGATTCTTTTGTAATTAGTTGTGAGTTGAAAGCCCACTTCATCAATGGCAACTATTTCATGATCCAGATATTCCGACTCGACTTTTTTTTAAACTCATCTCGAAAAGAATCGACTGCTTTTTGGTCATGCTTTGTATGCATTGTTCTTGGAGTGATTAAAGAAAATCCTAGTTTATGCATAATCCTTTCAACATGCCTAATCGAATATAATTCACCGACTTCTTGATGAATTATTTCTCGTAATTCTTTTGTTGTCAAAGATCCAAATTTGGCATTCTTCTGTTCAATTCTTTGTTTTAGTGTGCGTCTTAGTTTAGTCAGGTTCTCTCTCTTTAATCTTGATGGTCGTCCAGCCCTGTCACGAGTGATAAGTCCGTTTTTTGTCCTGCTTCGATGAATCCAAAGATTTACTGTGGGTTGGCTGCAACCAAGTAAATTGGCAATCTCTTGTTGTTTTTTGCCCTTTTCATGGAGCTTAACAATCAGTTTTCGTTGTTCTATAGATATCATAAGTATATTTAGAAACAACTCATATTTATAGTTTACTTTTGTCGCCAACTATATATATGCACTATGGTGGTTTATGCTATTATAAAATCTGCCAAGAACCTAGTTGATGTATCATCTTAGCACACAGCCTTATTCACAAGTTGGATAGTAGAATAAATACAAAACTAACAGAAGAAAAAAGAGTAAATTATTTTTTCTTAATATTTTATCAATATCAAATCTCAAAAATTCAAAACCTTTAAAAACACATATAGAAACCTATAACTTAGTAAATATATAATCTAAAATATATTACAAACTATGTTTGTAAGATTAGAAAAAATAATGTTTTTTCAAATATAGCAAACGACACAAGTTTTTAGACAATAAATGGGTCGTTTGCTTATTACGAGCAGACAACAAATGTCTAAAAATTTTGTCTGCGAGTATAGTTGGGGGGTTATACATGGATAATAAAGCAATATTCAAGGTATTTTTCCGGGAAAAGCCGGCAATGATGTTGATTCATCTCAAAAACTCAAAAATTGACATTTATGCTTCTTCATTAGCAAAAAAGATTGACTGCACATACTCCCATGTTGTAAAAATTCTCCAGCAGATGGAAAAAGCAGACCTGGTTAATTTTGAAAAAACAGGAAGGTTAAAACTATTAACATTAACAAAGAAAGGAGAAGACATAGCAGAGAAGATTGATTCTGTAAGGCTTACTTTATAGTATCTTAATTATTAACAATATGCAAAAACAAAAGGAAGATTCAATAATAGAAAAATTAAAGAAAAAATTAAAATTCGTAGATGGTAAATTAGATAACATAGGGGATGAAATAGAAAAAGGCAGACCCTAATAAACTCCCTCTTCTAAGCTTCTATTCTCAATTACTTCTCTAGCCGCATCTAAAAACTCATTTTCTTTCTCACTAGGCACCAATGCTCCTGCAGCATATTTATGTCCGCCATACTCTCCGATCTTGATTTTCCCTATTATCTCTTTCACTATGCCCCTTAAATCAACATCCTCTCTATTTCCTTTGATCCTAATGCTAATCTTAGTATTACCATCAATCAGGTGAGCCATCGACATTATATACATGCCTTCTTTGATGGAATTTGATTTTGATATCATAGATGCCATTGTTCCTATTATTGTTCCTAATACCTTATCCTTGGCATTGATTATCATATAATTATCCTTCTCAATAACATTTCCTGTCTTTCTGTTTGCATTAAACCATTCCATTGCTTTCATGATCTCTCCCCTGTATTCAGACAAGCAGCCTAATGCCTTCTTTTTCATTTTCTTGTCACCTAAACAAGCGCCAATGCCGATAGATGCCTTATTTATTCTTCCGCATGCATTCAGTAATGTAGAAAATTCTCTTGCTTCTCTCATATTGTCTTTTTCCTCATCCAGCAGCACATAATTGTTCCACATTATTTCCTCTTCCTTTATTCCATTCCCAATCTTACTTAAAATGCCTTCAACAAGCACATCCATCTCATTATCATTCAAATCATTCAATCTCCTGAATTCACCATTTCTATATATTTTCAGGCCCTCTAAAAATTTCATAGCTCCATTTTCATTATCCGAAACACCTGGTATGTCAAGCTCAGAGCAATATTCAAGCACCTTATGCAAAGGCTTGCTCTGATATCCGAAAAACCTTATACCCTTCTCTACTCTTATCTTTTTCTCTGTAATTGCATCTTCAAGTATTTCATTGTTGAGCTTTGAGAAGCCATTATCTTCCTGTACATCTCCTATCGCGCCCACTATGGCAATAGGAGACATTTTCTTGATTCTATCATCCACTTCCCTTGAAAATAAATAAGCAACACCTGCTCCCGATATCTCCCTGCTGCTGCTTATCCCATGCAGGTGAGGATTTACCTGTACTATATCCTTACTCAGAAGATCCTCTTCAGGCTTGTGATGATCAAGTATAAACACTTTCCTTTCATTAAAAAGATTCGAGATTTCATTTAATACTCCAGAACCAAGATCACAAAATAAGAAAACATTATAGTTTTCATTTGATATTTCCTTGATAATTTTTTTATTTAGCTGCGGAATGATAGAAACACTATACTTCATATCAAGATAATGCAATAATTTTATTATTATAGAAGCAGCACACAACCCATCAGAATCAAGATGGCTCACTACTTTCACAATCTCATTATTGCCGATGTTCTTGAATTCCAAAGCAGCCTTTCTTATCGATTCCTTAAAATCATCATCGCTCATCTTCCAAATCTTCTCTTTCTGCTTTTGAATTCATCAATAGAATCTATAATATCTGCTTTTGTGAATTCTGGCCATAATTTATCAACAAATATCCATTCAGAATAATGGCTCTGCCATATAAGGAAGTTGCTGATTCTTTTCTCTCCCCCAGGCCTGATTATAAAATCAGGCTCATCAGCTAAATATAAGTTTTGTGTGACAAGCTCTTCATCTATCTCATTAACACTAATCTTATTGTTCTTCACTTCCTTAGCTATCTTCTTAACAGCATCAACAATCTCAGCTCTTCCACCATAAGCCATAGCAAAATTGACAATATAGTTCTTATTTCCTTTTGTCCTTTCCATTAGCCTATGCATATCTTCCACCATCTCATTAGGAAACATATGCAGCCTTCCAATAAAATTTATCCCGATCTTTCTTTCATCAATTCTCTTATCCTTCTCAAGTTTCTTGAAATTACTTCTAAAAAGCTTGAATAATACCTTCTTTTCTTTTTCAGGCCTGTTGAAGTTTTCAACAGAAAAAGTATATAGAGTAAGCTCTCTTACATTAAGTGTATCACACCAATTTATAATATCCTTTGCCCTATCTGCTCCGTATGCATGACCTTTCCACGGCACAATATTTTTCTTCTTTGCATATCTCCTGTTTCCATCAAGAATTATTCCGATGTGTAATCTTTTATCATCCCCAACCATAACAAATAAGCACGTAAGTATATTTATATAGTTTATGATTGCTGGATATTGTCAGCATAATTGAAAATCGTTATTTTGTGCCGGCAAAAAACAAAAACATTAAATAAGCCAATCTTCTGAAAATACTCATGAGGTGATAACTTTTGTATCCTATGATGCTGAGTTTATATGTAGTAATCTCTTTGACCATAGTTGCCCTAATAATAATATTCTTCTTCCTCATAAAGCATAGAGAAAAAGAAGAAGAAGCAGTAGATAAACTTAGAAAACAAGAGGAAAATGAAAAAAAGAGGAAAAAACCCCCTAAAAAACTATCTGCCACAGGCACAAAGAAATTCTGGAACATAGAAAACTTGAAAGAGAAATCAAGGCACAATGTCCTTAATATATTCAAGCCCAGAAAAATAGGCAAGGATGAGTTCAAGAGTAATAATTACAAATTAAAAAACCTTAGAAAGCTTTCTCCGATGGAAATAGATATCAATGCTCACCTCTCTAAGATTGAAGGGGTTCATAAAGATACTCCTTTGTCAAAGCTGAGAAAGATATCAAAGAAAAGTGATGGCCAGTATCTAAAATCCTTGATGGAAAAAGAAAAGCAGCCGGAAAAAACCAACCCCCTCCAAAAATTAGAATCTCTCACAGATAAGAGGAAAAGAATAATCGATAAGATAAAGAAAATCCATTAGTTCTCCTATATCACCTATACTTTCTCAAAATATCCAACAAATATTTCCTTAGGCACTCTTAACCCAGCTCCAAGAAAAGCCTTGGCAAGCTTAACACCATTCTCTCTTTCATCCTCATCTCTTGCCTTGAAATTAATGAGCTTTCTTATAGTATATCTGCAAAGAAAACCTTCATTCATCTCAATAAGGACTTTTTCATCTTCACCATCACTATTGACAAATCTTTCCTGTTTCAGCTCATATCTTATCCCTCCTCTCTCTATTATGCCCTTATTCTCATCAAAACCTCTTAGGGACAGCTCATATCTTATGAGGTCATTGACTATTCTTCTTTTCTTATTCTTAAGGTATTCTTCAATATCCTTATTACCTATAAACTCAAAAAATCCATCATCCCCACAATCTTTAATCTTCTCATCAATATTCTCAAGTCTCAGTACCTTTCCAAGATACTTGCTTACTTTCTGTCTAGAGCCCCCTTTTCCTTTCTTAAGTCTTTTTCTCCATTTATTCTCAACCACATACCCATATTCATACTTCTTGCCATTCTTATTGCCGATTTTCTTGATTCTGATGAAACTCATATAGAAATTTAGGCACTATGGGTTTATAAAACTTATTATACGAGTTAAGCCCCAAAAAACAAAAATTTTCAAGAATCAGACAATATACATAATTGATATACTAATCTACATAATCTGTATTACTTCTCCTTTAGGGGATGTTTCTCCATAAACATGGCTTTGGAATTTATATACTCTTACAAGATCAAAATCTCGCCAGTCCTCTGGCTTTAGGTTTGCCTTGACGCATGTCTGCCTGAGAAACGTCAGTGCATTCCACCTATATTCAGTCGCTACTTGTGGCAATAATAACCCCGAAGAAAATGTGCTCCTTACAATAAGGCCGTCTCTTCCAACCACTATCTGCTTAGGGTAATCTTCAGGATTTCTTACATCTATCCTCTTGGGCTTTGTAAGCACACTTATCTCTACATTGATCTCATCAAGCTCTTTCTTTTCCAGAGGGGGAAACCTCGGATCTTTAAAAGCAGCATTCTCTGCAGCAGAAACAATTCCCTCATACAAGGGCATTATAGGTTCAGGATACCCTATGCATCCTCTTAGCAAACCTTCCTTATGCAATGTGACAAAACATCCCATGACATCAGAAAACATCTCCTTTATATCTTTATCAACCTTAAGTTTAATAATAGAAAATCTTGACTCAATTGCTTTTCTAGCCAGTTTCACAAGTCCTGCTCCTTGTTCAAGGCTAAGCATTTTTATTTACCTCCCTCTTTTTTTGCTTCCAGGCTATTCCCAGAAAAGATAAAGTCAACCTTAAACCTATCCTTTCTTGAATTCACTGGAGAATTTATCAAACTCTTTCTCTATTTTTTGACATGTACTTGCCACTATCTTCCTTGGGTCTTCTCCATCAGTCTCAATAGTGAACTCAGGCTTCCCAACCAGGGGATGCCTTATAGTATACCCCACTTCCTTGATATGTTTATCTTTCCATAATTCATTCTTGAGAATATTACATATTGTATGCGATACACCGTTTAATTCAAAAATAATCTTTCCTTTCTTTTCTTCAATAACATTGATTTCCATTTTATCGTTCTCCTTGATTTAATGCAGATAAGGATTTACAACTTTCTTTAAAAACTTAACGTTTGATTAAAATTTCCAAATGCCAAATCTCATCGCTGTCCTTATTCCCATTTCCATTCTCGCTATCATTCCCAACCAATTTCTCGTCGATAAACTCATTCCCAGAAATCACAAATAAATTTCAATTATAATTCATCAATTATTTTTCTCAAACACAAAACAACTAACATCTATATACTTCTTTCCCTTTGTATGGTGCTTCATAGTATTCTTCAGTAAGAACTTAAAACAGAATCTTTCCCTTATCTCAAACCCATTCTTTCTGGAAATGTCAATAATATACTCATTTGTGCTCGATTTATGAAATGAATATGTCATGTTTGAGATTTCAAAGGCCTTTAATAAAAACTCTTTATCAGCGTGTTTTTTCTTAGTCCCAAAAGGCGGATTTGTAAACACACAATCAGCCCTTTCACAAAAATCTTTAACATCACCTTCGATAAACATGCTCCTCCCTGCATCATAACCCTCACTTTTCAAAATCTCCAGGTTTTGCCTGCAGATCTCCATAGCAGCACTATCTTTCTCAACAAATATTACCTTTCTTGCTCCCAAAACCAGGCATCCTATGCCCAATATTCCAGTGCCGCTTCCAAGGTCAGCAATTACCTTATCTTCTATATCACTATTGAAATATGCTTTCCAAAGCACCTCAGAAGCTATATCAGCGGGTGTTATGTACTGCTCATCTCTCACTTTTGCTTCTTTAAAGCCCTTTAGCCTGCTCAACACCATTTCCAGTGCTTTCTTTGATCCTATTTTA